>JAAXIR010000139.1 GCA_012270265.1 Candidatus Poseidoniales archaeon | reverse complement strand
GATGATTCAAGGATTAACGCCAATCGTTTTGGGTCTCGGATTCTTCTTAGCTGGATTGAAATTTCTGCCAGCACATCTCGAGAAGCATCGACTCATCTTTTCATCTTGTGGCAATTCTCACGAAATTGGATTAGGTACTTGGAACGTCTTCAATCCAGGGTTCCGAGCAAGTATGGCCTTGATTGGCCCGGCGATGGCGGATTACATGCGAACCGGTCAACTTGACATCTCTGAGATCAACGAAGTGCACAAGCAGCTTCGCACACCAATTGTTCCAATCATGGAACAACCAATTGCACAGCTGCCAGAACCTGCTGCACCGGTCGAAATTGTTCCTCTACAAGCACCAGAAGCCTCTCCTACGTCAATTCCACCTGACACGGAACCAGTTGTCAATAAAGCGGCCGTGCAGGAAATGCCCGCTCCAGTCGGCCCACCTGTATCCACGCCTGCTCCTCCAGAACCGATGCCTGCTCCACTTCCACCTCCACTCGCACCGCCTGTGGGCCCGCCGAGTCCTACACCACCTCCTGTGATGCCGCAACCACTCCCTGCACCACTACCTCCACCAATTGCTCCTCTCCCAGCAGGGCCGCCAGGAATGAATCAACCGATTCCACTCGACATGCCAATGCCTGAAGCTCCACGAATTGCTGTTCAGGCAACCCCGAGTGATGAGCCTACAATTTCGCAGGAAGAACAAAATGCATTGCTCAATGAATTATCGTGATCAGTTGATGCCGCCAGCAGCCGGAAGATGCATCGATTGAATCAGCCGTTCTGTTTGTTGGTGTAATTCATTCAAGTTCGATGGTTCAGGCAGTGGATATGTATCTGCATTGAGGGGTACGCGAACGCCGGGCCCAGGTACTCTCTGCAACGCAGTACCCAAGCGGGCGGCATCTTCGAAGAATGTCCCAGATGCACCCATATGTCTTGCTTCAAGCCGCATTCGAACCCATTGATTGTACTTTGGAAGAATATCACCAATCGAATCAATCATCTTTGATCGTTCACCATCTCCTTGGTCGCCTTGAGGGAGAAGGCGCAACATCAACCGAAGCAATCGATCGACTCGTACATCACGAGGTTCGCTACCAACATGCGACGCTATTGCTCTTCTAACAACTTAAACAGCTCCCGAACCAGCGAGAATATCTGCCTCTTCTGTTAAACCAATCAGACGAAGAAGACGTTCATAGGAGGTTAAATCGCCTTCTACGACTGAAGTTGATACTGGTGCAACAACTGCCTTCTTCTCTTCTGCGATTATGTTTTCATCTGCTGAGGATGAAGTTGTTTGCACTTCTTTGGCGATTTTTTCCGATTCATTTCTTGCCAACTTCAACTCATTTTCTTCTTGGCGTTGGCGCTTGGTGTCGTTGAGCATGGTTTCTGCCTCTTCAGCGTCCATCTCAGGCTCGCTCTCCATCGCCTCCAGCATGGCTTCATGGGCTTCTTCGAGAGTGGTTTGTGGTTGGACCTTTGCTGGTACTTTCCGTATCAGTGATTGTTCACGAGGGAGAAGAACTGGGCGCTGCTCTGGAAGCCAGGATGTGTACGCATACGTTTCATCCTCAATCGCTCGGTCTGCGAGATGGCGAATCAATGCTGGAATTTGTTGTTCAATTTTGACCAATTGCAATGGATTACGAACATGCAATGCAATCTCTCCAGCACGATGCACATCACGTCGCCAATCGAGATTAGCGATTCTACGCTGTGTTGCCACGATACGTGACATAGCCTCCATTGCTTTTGGGAACTGTTGGAAGAAAGCGTCTGGATGCTCGTTGAGAAGTTGGAGCAGTTCTGTGACGTTCCAACCACGTCCCTCAAGACGCAACAACTCTGCCTTGGTTCGCTCAATAGCATGAGAAGTCACGCCACTTGCAATGAGATGTTGTGACTGGTGTTCAATCGAGGCGACTGCATGTTCAAAGGAATACAAATCGGAAAAGGTCTTTTCTGAATTGACTTTACCTTCACGGCCTGCTCGCTCCCATTCTGCCTGAAGCATGCGTCGATGGCGTGTGTTCCGTAGTGTTTTCTTGCTCAGCCATTGCTCCATCTCATCGAGCAAATCATTGTCCAAATCCATGGTACGAAGAATGGTTGAACGCCTCTCAGCTTCTTCTTCACCTCCAAGAGAGGTGTCGAGTTGAAGCATGCCCTCAAGCAGTTCATTTGCTCGGTCGTAAAGAGGAAGTTGAAGATTCATTTCTTCAAGTCATTGTATGGGATCGTGTGTCATTTTGTATCGCCAGACGTCCATCTCAAATCCAAATTGCTCCCATCGTTCAATCAAAGAAGCGCCTTGAAGTTCCTTTTCAGTCCATTGCTGCTCCAATGCATCGATTTTATCCAGGAAGGTATCTGTATGCTCAATCTTTCCGACAATTCGGTCGATTGCAGCGTCCTGATGATTCCACAACTTCTTGATCTCATTCCATCGTTCTAAGGCGCCAGAATGACGGTGATATTGTTGTTCGATTTCGGGCAGAAGGTGTTCCCACTCCAACAAATCTTCTGGAAGAATTCGTAATCGTTCTTCGTACGTGTAGCCTTCAGATTGCCATTGACGTAGCAGGGTATGCATTTCGCTGAGCCGGTTTTGGAGATCGGCGGATATTGTTGCAATATTCTTCTCGAGTGATTCAATCTCATCGGAAGGTGATGCAACGAGATCGTTGGCTCGGCCGACGAAGGTTTCAGCAAGGACTGGATCAAATGGAAGAATGTCGGATTGAATCTGCAATCGGAGCAATTCCATTCGGTTTGAGTAGCTTTGAAGCTTCTCGATTTCATCGAACTGTTCGATGATTTTTGACGATTGGATTGCAACCTCGTAGCCTTTTTGGTTTAATTGCAGAGCTGCCTTTTCGATCAACGTGCGTTGACGCTCTTCGTCCTGAACGAGCTGTTCGAGTTCATTGAGGATGTTCGGATAGTTCGCTGGTTGCGCAAGAAGAGGTAGAAGCAAATCCAGTGATGTCCAGCTGGATTCATCGAGCAATGCAGCGATGTTGATGATGTTCCAAAATTGATCTTGTACTTCTTCGTTCATCGACCATTGAGGGAACCAGCGATAATATCCAGATTCCCAGGGAGCATTTGCTGTACTCCATCGATTGAATTGGTCTTCTACTTCTTCCCAATCGTTTGGATTTCGAAATTCATCAATCAACTGATGAATGTCTTCTGTGGTTGCAAACGGTTTCATACGAGATTTGAGATGTTGAGCAGATTCAACAGTTCGTTGTAAATCAGCGAACTCAGAGGGTTTCAATTGGGCAGCGCCTTCTTGGAAGGAAGGTGCATCAAAACCTAATTCTCCCCAGGTGGAAAAATAGGATTCCAGATTGATGGAATCCTTGGAGGCATCATCACTTCCCACGCTTTCTCCTCCGTTGGTTGATACAACTGCATAGGTTTTCAATGTGAGCCGTGATTTGGTCTAAATCATCCGAAATTGTTGGCCTTTGGAGATTTCCAAAGGGTTCGAAAACAGGTGTTTGATGCGGGATACAGACCGCAGAACATAAAGGCAGTTGAACAACTAAACGAGCAATGGAACCTGTTACATTCCTTGTTGTTGGTCTATCGGTTGGCGCAGCAAGTGCCCTTACGTGGAACCTCTATCACGCAAGAAACGCCTTGCAGAACGTCTCTGATCGGACCATCGTTCTCTCCGAGTCACAGGGCGCACATGCAAAACAAACGACCGATGCATTGGTCTTGCTTCAGAAAAAAATCGATCATTACGATAATTTGCTTGGAGCGCTACGGGCTACGCATCCAACCGTCGATTTCGGCATGCGTGCTCACCAAGCAATTGCCTCACTTGAGGGTGGGATCGTTTCAGCAAGCATGGTACAAGATGCAATTGAAGCTGTTTATTCTTCAATTCCACTACAAAGTGTCGATATCGACTTGTCGCCAATGCAAACCCAAATGACTTCACGTCTCCTCAGTGTTCTCGACCAAAATGGTATGACGATGGCGACATTGGGTCTCGATGGTCGACAAGCTCTGCAGGTCGGGCTTTGCTCATTGCATTTGCAAAATCTAGACTGGGCGGAAAGCGCTTTCGGAGTCGCACATCAGGCATTGCCTGGAAACGAGGTTGTGTTGCGAGGACTCGAGAAGGTTGCTGTTCTCAAAGCGGATGATGTTCTACGGCTCCATTGGTTGGAAGCACAACTTCGAATTGATCCTGATAATCCAGATTTGCTACGAACTCATGCCCACATCCTAGTTCAACAAGGAGATGAGAACGCTGAGAAGGATGTTCGGCGGCTTGAAGCACTTGGGCTCGATACACCCGCAGATCGTTCTCTTCTCGCTGGACTGCGTCATCGAGCTGGCTCATCCAATGAAGCGATTGATGCCATCGAACAGGCTCTTGCTGAAGACAACAAGAAACCCGACTACTGGCTCCAATATGCTCAGTTACTCCACGAAGCTGAAGAGAATGAGCGTGCTTTGGAAGCCGTTGATAGTTGTTTGAACCTCGACCGTCAAATTGGTGAAGCATGGGCTTTGAGAGCCATCTTACTAAGCGTTAAGCAAGGACGTGAAAAGGAGGCTCTGAAAGCAGCTACGCATGCTGTAGCATTGGATTGTGGCGGCGCTCAATTGATCGTGTTGAAAGCCGATTTGCTTGCTGAATCGGGTGATGTTATGGCAGCAGAAACCTCACTCGAGAAAGCCATTGAAAAGCATCCGATGGATGCTGAACTCCGCAGCACTGTTGCTTCACGACGTTTGGCAGAAGGTCGGATTGAGGTCGCACAAGCGCTCCTCGATGGAACCCCTGCAAACATCGATCATCCAGAACTTCACATCGTTGAAGGGCGGCTACACTTGGCCCGTGCGGATCGACGACGTGATGGAACTGGTGAAACCGATCAAATTCTTCTCGGCTCTGCTATCCAATCGTTTCAAGCGGCTCTTCAACTCAATCGAGAACTTGGTGTTGCATGGCTTGGATTGGCACGTACGCAGCGTCTCATGAAGAATCTTGATGAGGCGAGCGAATCGCTTACACGTGCTAAGCGACTTCTAGG
>JAAXIR010000193.1 GCA_012270265.1 Candidatus Poseidoniales archaeon | reverse complement strand
CAGACGTCGCTAATGGGCGAACAACCGCCTCCACTCGGTGGCGACACATCGGTGTGGTCGCAAAACAGTTGCTGCTCGCATGACGCGCTTGGAAAATATGTCAGTTGGACCGTTCCATGGCTCTTGCAAACAAGCCTTAGCGCGGTGGAGTTTCTTGCGGTTGTCTTCGACGTATCGAACAAAGGCATTTGCGTCTTTTTCGCCAGAAAGTACAGCGATTCTGTCTCGCATGATATCGAGATCGCTCGTGCAATCCAGTTCGCCACCTTGGCCGAAAATAAGTCGATAATTGAGATCGAGTTGGTTGAGTTTCAGTTCTTTGTGGGCATCCTTGCCGATGGCTTGGAAAATCTCTTCGATGACTTCTGTGTAATGGAAGAAGGTTGGTCCAAGGTCGAACTTGAATCCGTCTCGCTCAATGACCTTTGTTCGGCCACCGACCTTGCTGGAGCGCTCGACGACAGTAACGTTGACACCTGCCTTTGCAAGAAGAAGTGATGCAGCAAGTCCACCAGGTCCTGCTCCGACGATGACGATGTGTTGTGAATTGGGCGTAGGCATAGTAAGAAAACACCGTTCATTCACATATAAAGCGGCGTTTTACACCAGTTAATCCGATGGGTTTGGATTGCTTTCCCAAAAGGCGGACTTCGCAGGTGCTGATGGGCCTTTTGCATCGGCTGTGTAAGGCAATTCAACGATTGATGCAAACTCGTCCAAGTACGGGCCCATGGACGAGATGAGATCGACTTCAGGATGTCCACGCAGAACCATACCGTCCATGTACATCAACGAACGAATAATAGGGAAGGCTTCTTCACCAAAGCGACAGCCTGCGAGAACAGCGATTCGTACTGTTTTCATCATTTGTTGTGTAAGACTCACTTCGCTGACGGACTTGCCAACAAAACCTGCATAGGTTTCGTGCATTTCACGCATGTAACGTGCCTTTGCTTCGCCCGTAGGAGGCGTATCCGCCATCGTCAACATGGCTTCGAAGCATCCTCGAGCTCTCCTTTCGCAAGATAGTAGAAAAAGCCAAACAATGCTGAACGAACGTTTTCTGGTGCGTGTGAAATCGCTCCGGTATCAATGAACGTGAACATACCATCTTCGTTGACCATGGCGTTTCCTGGGTGGAGGTCACCGTGGAAGGTACCGATGCCGAACATGAAGGCTCCGTGAATTCGGAACAATTGGAGAAGATCGTCCCAAGTTAGATCTTGATTGGAGAGGCGTGATTCGAGTGTCGGTGCCTTGATGTGTTCCATGACCAGTACGTGCTTGTTGGAAAGTTCCGGCCAAACCTTCGGGAACTTCAAAAGAGGCATTGGGAATTGAACTTCAACCTCCTTCGCTTTGGCTTGAAGGAGTTCAGCACCTTGAATTTCGTTACGAAGGTCGAGTTCACGCAAGGTGTAATCCTCGACGTGTTGAAGCAATCCAACAGGATTTCCAACCTTTCGCAGACGTGGGTTGAGAAACAGGCCAATGCGGAGCCAGCGGCGCATTCGAGCAACGTCTTTGCGGAAGGATTTCTCGAAGTCAGCCTTGATGATTTTGACAACCACTTCGCTCCCATCTTTCAGCACACCACGGTGCACTTGGCCGATGCTCGCTGCTGCAAATGGTTCCTCTTCAAACGACTCGAAGGCATCGAGGAAACCGGATGGTGCACGATCTTCAATTAACTTCATTGAATCTTCTTTGGGAATGGAATTTGCTCTTTGGTAGAGAGATTGGAGTTGTTGGAACTTCTCCTAAGAGAGCAAATCTGGCCGAAGAGCAAAGATTTGGGTAAGTTTGACAGCGAGAAGACCCATGTCCTGAATTTTGTCCAAATCAGCAGGGCCATCCTTCGTAATCATACGAATAAATCGGACAAACGTGAGGAGGCGCATAGTAAGAAAATCTCCCTTCCATTTATCAATCGGCGTTTTTCTTCAAGAATGCACGGATAGGGTTTGCAAACATCGCTGGTGTCGTTGTCACCCATTCTTGGTAACCATCACGTTCCTGTAAGTCGACTTCAGACATCCTAACGCCACTTACGTAGCGAAGAAGGAGTGTAAGAATCACTGGCCCAATGAGGGCGAGCAATGCATTGCTGCCTCCAACGACGACTGCAAATCCACCGATGGACCACCAAAGAATCGCCTCTCCCAAATGGTTTGGATGGCGCGTAACTGAAAACATACCATCGGTTTTGAGTTTCCCAGGTCCGTGCAATTCTCGAAATCGCTTCAGTTCCATATCGGCTTTGTGTTCAAGCAACAACCCGAGCAGAAAACCCAACAAGCACATCATCGATAAGATGATTTTTTCCGCTGTCCAATCCACAGGCTCAGCAGATCCAGGAATGAGCAGGAAAATGGGAAGGGCGATGATGAGAAGAAGAACGCCTTGGAGGACGAAGACCTGTAGGAAACTGATCCACCACCAATGTCGTCCAGCGGTCTCACGCATGCGTACGTAGCGAGCATCTTCACCGCGATGCTTAGATCGCTTGTGCAGGACAAAACCGAGTCTTAGTCCCCACAATGTGATGCACACTAGACATGCAATTGCTGCAATGTTGATGGCGTCCGACAACAAAAACCGAGTCCATGCAATGAGGACAAAACCCATTCCCCAGAGGACATCCATGACGGTAACATTGCCTGATGAAACGGTCTTAAGCCATGCTATTGTAACGTAGGCAAAGACAACCAAGACAGTGATTTCGTTCGGGCCCATCATGACGATGGTTCTGCTGGCTGTTCTTCATTGTTCATGATGATGTGATAGCGCCAGAGGTAATCTGGCTCACCTGTGCCGTCGTATCGTCGAACATTCACGTTCCCATCCTTAGGGAAACGTGTCATCAAAGCGCCTTCAATGATACCATCGTCAAGCTCCCACATTGGAAGGACGTCTGGATCTTCACTCGGCGGATGGTCTAGACCAACCTGTACGTGGAATACCGGGTCGATGCCGTACTCAAGTCGACCAAGGCCAGCAAACTCCCACCAATCCATCATCTCATCCAAGAATTCAACGTGATTTTCGATGGATCGAAGTGAAAATGCAAGTTCATGTCCAACACGATTTCCTACTTGTCGAAGCATACGTGAGAGGTCTATTCCGAGAATTTTCAGATTTGAAAGACGGCCCTTGGTCAACTCCTGTCGTGCTTGATTGACTTCAGTTCCCGCTGCAAGGAAAGCATCTGGGTCGAACGGAGTGTCGTGTTCTGGCAGGTCGTCTACACCCAGTGCACCAACGAGTGAGTCGAGGAACGAACCCTCGCCAATGGTCAGTCGTAGTGGGTCGTGGATGCGGCCTTTGGAGAACCGCGCCTCAGCAACTTCGAACTGAACGGCGTCTTCCCAGATTGTATCGATGAGGTTTTCTTGTGCCTTTGCGAATGGTTCACTTTCGATGACCAACGCAGCATCTTCCTTACCTCGTCCAACTGGGTTTTCCTCGATGTTCAAGAATTGTACAACATGGGTGCAATCTTGCAAGAATCCTTGCGAGTCAAGGTCATCTGAGTGCTTGATTTCGATGGAATCATGGAGTTTCTGGAAGAATCGAGTTGATCGTCGATCAAGTTGATCAAAGACCTGGACAACAACGCCTTTTTCCGCGACCAAGTTGACGGATTCGAGGGCTTCACTTCGGCAGAGGTGGAGAATACCATAGCGTCCGAGCAAAAGAACAAGGCGTTCTTCGGCTTCTTCTGCCATTCGTTCTAGGCGTCGATAGATGTGACTTCGCTCCTTCAATACGGCGAAACGAGGTTCGTCTCTCTGACGTCGGTTTGCCTCGTAGGAAGCGTTTGCTTCACTAATGCCCTTGGAGAGTTCATTAAAACCCTCCTCAAGATTGTCGAGTTGGCGTCGTCGCATCTCGATGATGTGCTGCAGAGCCTCATCAACTCGAAGGCTCGAGAACAACATCGGGCGATCAGCGGTAGCGGTAACGATGCCCATCTCTTGCAAGCGAGATAAGCTGTTGTATGCATCGAGGCGAGTGGTTTGAAGTTCCTTCGCGAGTTCGCTCGCTCGCATGTTGGGGTTGTTACCGAGGACCATGATGGAGCGAACCTCCCGCTCCGTCAGGCCAGCCTCGTTGAGAAGACTGTCCCACATCAATCGGATCCTCCGGTTACGGATGAGAGGCTCTTGAGAATTCGAGCGACGTGACGACGAGGACGGAAGAGCCAGTCGTAGACGTGATGAATCCGGTTGTCAGGTCCAATGAGGAAACTTGACTTTGCAGGGAACATTCCGAGGTGAACAGGCACCAGGAACTTGTCTGCGACTGCTCGATCAGGATCGGCAAGAAGTGGGAACGGAAGACCGCCGAGTTCCTTCTTGAATTTGGCGTGAGACTCGCTCGTTCCTTCGCCGATTCCAATGACTTGGCATCCCGCTGAAACGAACAAGTCGTGTTGTTCTTTGAAGGTCAAACAGCCCCGCTTGCAGGTCGGGGATCCGTCTTTAGCATAGAAGAATAAAATCCTCCACGAACCATCGAGGCTGGAACTTTGAAATTCGTTGCCCGCATCGTCTGTGAGCGTGAATTCTGGAGCAAGTTCGCCAATCAAATCCTTGCTCACTCGCTTCGCCTCTGCCTGTGTGAGGCGGTCCGCCGTCAAAATGACTTCTCCCATGTGCATCAACCTCATATTGGCAGAATGTGACGCATTCGCAACGCTTTTGTCCGTAGATAATCTCTGTTCTCAGAGCACATGCCAGCCTTGTGTTCGACTCGATCGACGACATTGATTCCATGCTGCTGGAGTTGTTCGACTTTGTCCGGGTTGTTCGTCATGAGTCGGATACTATCAACACCCATGTCGGTGAGCATGTGTGCTGCAATGGTGTAGTCACGACCATCTGCAGGTAGGTTGAGCGCAAGGTTCGCATCTAGCGTGTCGAGCCCACGGTCTTGGAGGTTGTAGGCTTGCATTTTAGCAAACAACCCAATACCTCGACCTTCTTGGCGGAGGTACAGCACGATGCCTCGACCTTCTTTTTGGATGGTCTTTAGGGCTCGCTGCAACTGTGGTCCACAGTCGCAACGGAGA
>JAAXIR010000148.1:294-5097 GCA_012270265.1 Candidatus Poseidoniales archaeon | reverse complement strand
CTGCCCAGCCTAAACTTCCATGGAGAGCAACAACGCATCCGAACGGACCTTCTCCTTCTGGGAGATACAATTCACAGTCAACGGTTGTCTCGGGTGTTTTTTCCAAGAGCGTGAGTATTTGATGAATCTCAAAAGGAGAGCGAGATTGTACTTGAAACCGCTCGACCACAAACAGCGTTAGGATGTTCAGCATTTCAAATATAGGCCGATAATTGTAGCTATCATAAAAAATTCAAATTAATCACGCTACGGGTAAGACAAAGTATAGTAGTAACCACTAGGGTACTAAAAAATCCTACATCATTGACTATATCGGAAGAAGGTTGAAGTGGTGTGTTCACTTTTTTACAACGTGAGCGAAGAGGGACAGGTAGGTTCTGCGTTTTGGGACGTTGCCGAGGAAGACAAACCCGAACTACATAACATATCAAAAGAACAACTAATGGAACTTTCTGAAAAGTGGGAGTTTGAGGAAAATCAAAGGCAAGAGAAATTGAACAATGAGTGGAAAGACAAAGTTCCCGATGATATGATCATGATGCGGGACGAAATACGAAACGGAAGGTATGTCGTCCTCGGATGCACTGCCCTATATCTCTTGATGACCATTTCAGACGGTGATGCATCACCACTCTCACCACTCCAAGAACAAATCTGGCCACTCGTCATCGTCGCCATACTCTTGCCGCTTCAATTCCTCGTTTCACGCCAACTTCGAGAGGTGCGCTGGTACGCTGAGGAGATGACGGCTGTGGTCTACCGCAAAGGCCTCTCTGGGCACCACTTCGTTGTTTCTGCAACCATTCTTGAACGAGGTGATGAACTGATACTCAATTCAGAAACAATATGGACAAAAGAGGGATATGACGATGACGGCCATCCTGTCAACAAAAAGGAGACCCATTACTGGATCGAGGCTCATCGTGGTGGACAGAGATTCGGCACCTTCGGTGACGATTGGAATAACAAACGTCACCTTTTAGCGACCATTGATTTCCTGCAGGAAAAAATCTCACAGTGAATGCCACTTCCGAATTCGTAAATTACAAGTCGTGTTTTCAGGTGCTCGTACCGGGATTTGAACCCGGGTCAAAGGAATGAGAGTCCTTTATGATGGGCCACTACACTATACGAGCGTGGTAGTTTCGCCTGTATCGTCCTCTATTTAGAAATGGCGACCTAGGAAAATGAGATTTTGTTCACTTTTCGTTTTTTACTGATTCCAGTAAATAGCGTACTGCTCTACGTTTTTACTTTCACTTTTCATTTACCTCTCGCTTTTCTGTTGATATACGGCCGCCCGTGAATCTTGAATCATGAACAACAGTGTTCCAACGAATTTTGCTGACCTAACAGCAACGCAAACCGGTACTGAGGAACCGCTCTGGTACCACCGAACGACAACGGTGTACGCATCTCCAAGCGGCAGACTACCCGATCGCAGCAAAGACATGACATGGACGCCATGGCACCAGCCTGGTCAAACAACAGCTCCATCTGTCACGACAAGCATCCGCAACCTCATCAAGCGAGCTGCCCTTCGAGGGGAGGCTTGATGTCAAGAACCAAGCGCTTGAGAGATGCGATTGATGAGTACCTCGAATCTGTTGAAGAGGCGAACACCAATGACATTCTCGATCACGTCAACCAGCGCTTCCGCTGGGGTGCGACTATGAACCAACTTGGCAACGTTCTCGCTCGAGATCGTCGATTCATCAAGGTCGGATTCGACGAAAACACCGACATCGGTGGCTTCCGAATGCGTGTTTGTGTTTGGGCTCGTGCAACCGCCTGAGAGAAAAGGAACAAGTGTCGATGCCTCTTGGCTGAGGCATGGCCAGCAAACTTGTTGCATCAATTCAATTGATGCGAGTCAAGAATCTTGGTCTAGCTCTCATTGCAACACCTCTTGGCGCTGCATTTGCGTTACTTGATTTTGAAGCACTGATCGATTATCCAGAAGTTGCTTTGGCGACCCTTTCGGTTCTGTTCTTCATGGCTGCCGGTAATGCGCTCAACGATTTGAGCGATGTTGAAATCGATAAGATTGCCCACCCTTCTCGCCCACTTACCAACGGTTCGATTAGTATTTCTGAAACCAAGATGTTGATTGGCTTCCTTTCGCTGTTGAGCGTAGCTTCACTTCTTGGATGCCTTTACCTTATGGAAGGTTCACAGTCATTCACCGCAGGCATCTATGTGGCTGCGGTCGTTCTCATGATCACCTACGACCATGGACCACGTACAAAACAGAAGGGTTTGATTGGTAACATTGCCATTTCCTCGCTCGTAGCCGCCGTCGTTCTTTACGGAGCCTCGTCTATAGAGGGTCTTGATGCACTCCTTGGTTGGTACGTTGCAGGTGTTGTGTTCTTTGTCAATCTGGCAAGGGAGATCATCAAAGATTGCCAAGATATGGAAGCTGATTCTGATTCGAGACAAACCTTGCCGATGAAGATTGGAAAGGAAAACAGCCGAATGGTCGCCTACGTTCTCACCCTGATAGGAATCGTATTCCTGTACATTCCATACTGGCAAGGACCGTTTTTGTTTGGACAACTGTTCCTTCAATCACCTGCAATCGTCTTGCTCATGAGCTTGAATGGTCCAATGTGGAAAGGTGAGGATTATGCAGTTGCGACACGACTTCGTATCGCTATGCTCCTTGGTTTGGTGAGTTTTATTGTCACAATTCTCGTCTAAACAAGACCCATGAATTCGCCCATTGCACCCCACGCTTCTGGAGCGATGAAATAACAGAGCAACGACATCTGAGCCCACATTCTGTTCTCAGCTTGGTCAAATACAATTGAGTGCTCATGATCCATGACCCAGTCTGTGACCTCATCACCACGATGTGCTGGCAAACAGTGCATGAAGCGCCACTCATCATCCATTCCAGAGACCATCTCTTCGTTGACTTGGTACCCAGAAAACGCCTCCATTTTATCAGCTAGATGCTCCTCACCCATCGAAATGAAAACGTCGGTGTATACGACGTGTGCATCTTTGACAGCTTCCTTGGGATCAACTGTTCGGGTGAGTTCAGAGCCGTGCTTCGTGGCGTACTTCTGAGACCGCTCGACAACGTCTTCTGCTGGCTCATAGCCCTCAGGGACTGCATACCTGAAATCAATACCAAGCATCGTACAAGCGAGCATCAAATCATGGAGTACGTTGTTTCCATCACCGACCCAAGTGACAACAAGGTTCTCCCTATCAGTGAAATGCTCCATGACTGTCATCAAATCCGCTGCTGCTTGGCAAGGGTGATGCTTGGCCGACAATGCATTGAGAACTGGGACAGTTGCATACTTTGCAAGTTCGACGACATCATCATGCGCAAAACACCGATACGTCATCCCTCCAAGAAATCTCGAGAGAACCTGCGATGTGTCTCCAACCGTCTCGGATTTTCCAAGTTGAATATCGTTTTTCAACAGTGTTAGAGCATTTCCACCAAGTCTGTGGATACCCACTTCAAAGGATACACGTGTACGTGTGGATGGCTTTTCGTAAATGGATCCAATTGTCATCGTATCCAAAGGCAAGAAGTTGAGTGCGACTTCGTCACCTTGTTTCCAGAGGCGCTTGAATTCGATTGCCCACTTCAGAATTTGTTCAAAGTCTTCGTTAACGTCGTCGATGGCAAGGAGATGATTGACCATGCGCTATGGTCAACGAGACAGATTACAATGTTTTTCAAACAAAGTCGTCAACATCTTTCTCATGCTCGATGTCACTTGCAAAGCCATCACGAGCATCGTTCATTCCACCAAACATAGCCTGCGCAAACGTAAGAATGTCTGCAAGACCTTCCTCGAGTTCACTCGATAGTGGAGTGAGCCCTGGACTTTGAGCGAATTGTTGCATGAGACGTAGTTGGTTGATTGCGAATTCGGTACGCTGGCCACCTGCCTCGTCATAGAGGGCCATCTCAAGAATCTCAAGTCGCTCCGACCACTCCAAAATCTTCTCCAATTCATCAGGGTCAAGCAGATCGCTCTTGGAGAGGAAGTTCTTGGTTGGAAGTCCCAGTCGGAACTCAACAATTGAGGAGAGCAACATCTGTGAAACAAACCCAGATGGTGAGCGAGATAGCATTGGGTCAAACAAGTAAATAATTGCTGACTGATCACGGCCAAGGACTTCGATGAGGTGATTTCTTGCCTCACGGAACGCAAACAATTCGACCTGTCCAGGCGTATCAACAATCATCATTTCCCCTGTTAGTGAATGGAGTTGTTCTGCAACGTCCCCTGCCTGCGAGGCGAGAAGGTCAGCAGCGAGAATTTGAGCACCGTTCGGTCCAAGATCGTACTCTGTCATGACTTCCGTCAACGAAATTAAATCTCGTACATCGAATTCTGCATCGTAATGGACACGCTCTGCCCCCGGATCAAGATTCACTGCGATAACATCGGTCTCGAGGAAACGAGACCATCGTTGAAAAGACGTAACCAGAGATGACTTTCCAGCTCCTGCAGTTCCAACAACAAACAGTCCTGGAGGCGTACCACTATCTTGTCCGACCATGAATAATCCTCCAACCCAACCTACATGAACTCAGCGCCAAAAGACTGCAATCGAGCAAAACTAACCAACAGAACGGTTATGTGCTAGACAACAATGGCAAGGTTGCACTTTGCTATATGGAGGAGAGAAAATGACGGACGAAGATACAAACAAACCTGAAGCACCACCAGGCATGCCACCTATGCCACCAATGCCACCAATGCCACACAAGGGTGAAGCAACCCCGGCAGACCCAGCTGACCCTGCAAAGCGAGGAGTGAGGGGGGA
>JAAXIR010000148.1:0-271 GCA_012270265.1 Candidatus Poseidoniales archaeon | reverse complement strand
TTTGTCCAGGAAGTCCATTTCGTCCATGCGCTCCACCTGCTTCTCAACCATTGCCTGCCTTCCCTGACGCACCTCCAGCTCAGCCTGAAATGCCACCAATGCCTCCAATGCCTGAAGCACCACCGGCACCTCCTGAAATGCCACCAATGCCACCAATGGGTGACGCACCACCGGCTCCTCCAGAGATGCCAGCAGAGCCTCCCAATCACGAACCACCCCCGCCTCCACAACAAGATCCTCCCAAACCACAAGCAGCACCACAACAACCGCG
>JAAXIR010000136.1 GCA_012270265.1 Candidatus Poseidoniales archaeon | reverse complement strand
TACATACGAAGAAGATGGGACCTTCTGCAGCGGTGACCCATCGACCGCCTTTGTTGGTCCAGTTATGTTTCCAAAATACACCTTTAACCAATGAACCATACACAACATAGGCGAGAAAGAACAAACCTGCAATTAATTCTTCAACATTAACGTCCAAATCATCACTACCGAATTTGAATTATCAGCGGGAACACTCAAAGAGATCACAGAGAAGGGTTCGAAGAGAGAATTGTTTGTGCTTGACGGTAATCGTCTGGAGAGAAGTAGCCCTCGAATGCACCATTCTCATCAACGGCGACGACAGCTTGTGGCATGCGTTCGTTAACAGATTTGATAACGTCTGGAATTGCATCAGACATCGATACTTTGAGGACATCCATTTCCATGACTTCCTTGCATGTTGTTTCGTTGACGTCAACACCGTTACCTATCGCCTTCAGCATTTGACGCTGTCCGATAACACCCTTGACTTGGTCATCATCGTCCAAAACGATGAGAATCCCGGATGGAATGCTCACAAGACGCTTGCATCCTTCTACGAGTGTATCGTCCAAACCAATGGTTACGTGTTCATCATCCAGTTCTAAATCAGCAACAGTTTCGCTCATGTTCCTTGCTGAACGTGACCGTTCAAGAGGGTTTTGACCCTAGGCGACGATTTTGATGATGCGGTCGCAACCTGTACACTGTATGCGTATCGGACGCAAATCGGAGGTAACTGGGTTCGAGGTCTGACATTGAGGACATGCGATTGTAGGGAAGTTTTCGACAACAATCTGTGGCTTTGCCTTTGATCCGCCCGGAGGTCCAGTCCGAGGAGAAATAACGGCTGTTGCCCACCAAATGAGAACAATTCCGCCACTTGAGCCCAAAATGTAGACTGCTTCGAACGCAAAGAAGAGCAACAAAAACACAATTGGAACGAGAATCATTTCGATCATGATTGGATACTTGGACCGATTTCTCACCATTCTAAAGGCCACAAAGAGACCACCTGCAAGCATGAGTGTCATAATCAGTGTCAAACTGAGAGGTGCATGAAGAATGGACGTTGTTGGCCTTGA
Source organism: Candidatus Poseidoniales archaeon (assembly GCA_012270265.1). Classification (GTDB taxonomy): domain Archaea; phylum Thermoplasmatota; class Poseidoniia; order Poseidoniales; family Poseidoniaceae; genus MGIIa-L2. Next base: position 4,118 of record JAAXIR010000136.1, on the reverse strand, counting down.
TTCAATCCTGTAGTTATCGGACTGAGTCAAATCTTGAACCGAGATTGTTGCAGATTCACCCCATGGGAACCGAAGATAGGTCACTTCAATGTCATCGTTTTGTCTGACATCCATATTGGTGAACGAAGTGAATCCACTCGATTTGATGTTGATGAGCAAATCGTACGATGACCACAACGGCGATGGTTGTGAGGTCATAAACGCGCTATCAAGGATACGGTATTCCGAACCAGAAACAATCGGCGTGAGGGAATCAATCCTCAATTTTACCGGTGCATTACGGACACGATTTTCACCCATCAAATCCAGTGTGATGGCAAAGGTTTGTGCATCGGAGAGATCGCCCACAATCTCTTCGGATTCCAAACCGAGACCAAACTGGAAGTAGGTGATGTAATACGAACTCATGAAGTTCTCGAATTGACTGATTTCAGCATTCTCAATAACACGACTTCCACGCTCATCATCGTTGACGTTTCCACCGTCGAAATTCTTCAGTACATTGGACAGTGGGATGGTTTCGTCACCAAGATGGTCCAGTCCCCAGCGCATCCAGAATGCCATCTCACCCTCAATGGTCAAAATCGTGGTCTGGGCCAATCGAAGGCCACCATCCTCAGACTCGAGTTCCATCGTAATTGAAACATCGAGTGGCGAACCTTTGCCGTTGGTTCGCAATGGTTCGTTGAGGGGATAATAACCACCGCCATCACCCGAGCCGTCAAACGTCTCAATCTCAAAGTTGGTAGAACCCGTCAAGATGAGGCCTGCTTGAAGCTCGTAAGAGACAGAGACACCAACGGTTTCAATGCCACCTGCTGCACCATCCCATGTCCAGATAACGAGGATGGCTTCGCCTTCGAGAACCTCTGTTGGATCAACGGTTAATTCAACGCCATTCACACTCAAAGAAATGGATTTCGAAAAGACAAGTGCTTCCATCCCGAAAGGTGATTCGATACGAGCAGCGAAGTAGACCAAGTCACCCTCGACCTCGGGTTGGTCAAGTGTAAGATCAATAATGGGCAATTCAGCAGTAAGTTTGGAATCATGTTCTTCACTGCCCCAAAAGAATTCAACTTTCGCACCAGATGCAGGGACTGTGAAGACGAAGTTTCGTGCACTCACGCTAACTGAAATTTCAGACGTCCCACTTACTGGTACTTGTTCAACTGGGACATCGATGGAAAGTGTTCCAGATCCTTGAGGTACGAACAAGGACTCAGCCGTCCCGAGGAAAGCTGTAAACGAGGAGCCACCGATTGTTACTGTGGCGGACATGTTGACGTTGGCACCACCAGCATCTGAGATGGTGTAGTCCATCTCAACCGTCCAAGTGGATTCGGGTACAGTACCTGGCCATGCCGATTCAAGACTCCACTTACCAATTTGCTCGGAGGATGTAATGGCTGTTTCGAACGATGCTGATGAAGATGTTTCAGAGAACAAATCGGTGAACGGGGAGAGTGTTTGGTCCGAGTCTCCGAGAAGATAGAGGTCGATTTCTGTCGCATCACAGCACACTTTGGTATCTTCTGCGTGTGCCGTTGTACTCAGTGGGGAGTACGGTGCAAAGAGCGAGAGCATAAAGCAACTCAACAGAAAGAAGACTCGGCCTCGCATTCTCTCCACATCACTCGGTCGAGAATGAGGCGTATAACATCAACGCTTTTCTGGACAAGACTTGGTTGGATTTTCAATCAAAGCGCTTTGTCCAAAAGTGTTCCAAGTTCCTTCTCAAACAGGCCAATCAAAGCCTCACCGACTTCACCTTGCAATTCATCAGGTAGAAGTCGGAGACCCAGTCGAGTTGCTGCACGAGTTGCCTTGAGTTCAGCATAGACGGACCGAGCCTTCTGATGGAAGTAGTAAGCGACCGCTTCTTTGATTTCAGCATGAAGATCCGGGTCTTCTTCGATCTTGTTTCGAATGTGTGCCTTGAGTTCGTCCTTGACGATGTCCTTGAACGATTCGATGATCAAATCTTCCGTGGACATCAAATCTTGAACACGTTCTCGGATACTACCTGTGAGTAATCGTTAAATCGCGATGAGAATCCCAGCACCTTTTGGTGTTTCAATCCGTCGATGCTACTAGTCGTCCCGTTTTGAGGAGTTCATCGGCCAATCTTCCTGCGTGAAGGACAGCAGCATCGGCTTGTTCCGGCCACGCTTTTGTCAATCTGTACAGAGACGTGGCCAAATCTGTTGATTCATTTGGAATACGCATTCGTTTCCAAATCAGTTCCTCAAGACGTGCGGTTGAGAGACCTTCGCTTGAAAGCAAAGGCAAGGAGAATTCAGACAGTGCCTGGGCTCGTGTTGGTGCGTCCATTTCCATCCAGAGTTTCTGCAGCCGTTTGAGGCGGCGTGGAGATGCGAGAGGCATCATTTCGACACATGCATCGGGAATCTCTGGCAAAGGTAAGACCTGAATGGTTCCTTCGTCACGTAGAAAATCACGAACAATGGTGTGAATTGGATCGATGGTCGTATCGAGGCTTTCCATCAACCATTGCCCACAACCAGCATATGGACGGCAGCGCTTCGTTCGAGAACCATTTGCAGCGAGCACTGAAGCGATTACGGCACATTGCAAGACAGCATCGACTTTGCCTCTCCTCGATGTTGATGAGTTTCGAAACTCAACCTCAACCGGCTTTGGAGCAATGATGAAGGCATTCTCCGTGCTCGTTTCCACCCGGTTCCAAGGATCAATGAAGAGAACATTGGCGCCAGGTTGCTTTGGTATTAAATCGACTTCATCCGGTGGAATGTGTGAATTTGGTGAAAGGATTCGCCGTGAATACGAAATGCCCCGATCAAGGAGCGCAGATTCCAAAAAACCGAGAGCAAGGACCGACGTCAAATCAGCCGTCGTTACAAGAAGCAACGAATCGGATTGAAGAAAGGCAACTGCATCGTCTATGACATCGCTAAGCGATGCAAACAAAGGTGCTTTGCTCAGGTCGTTCATGTCCGTCTCATAAGGTCCTTGACCCCGAGACAAATGAATGCTCCCAATCACTCGACGATGAGTCGGAGTTGGTCGCGCTTGTACTTCCAATCAGCGGAGAGTTTGCCCTCTGCCTTGTAGTAGTTACCAAGTCGGCGAATCTTTGCTTCCGTCAATTCGAGGGAACGCTTGTTGTGAAGGTCACGGTGATTGGTTGTGAGGTGGTCAATGATAGCCACGGCTTGTCGCATGAGGTTCATCAGATCTTCTGGGTACGAACCGCCAAGGTCGTTCTCAGCGAGGACGGCTCCAATACGCTTTCCAAGGACGAGACGAGCGTTCGGAACTGCGTGCTTGTCACGAAGAACAATACCGATTTGAGAGGTGCTCATACCCTCTTTTGCGTACTTGACGACGAGGGACTCTACTTCCTTAGCGTCGGTGTTGGACCAAGCGGATGCCTCTGTCATGAACGGCTTGGAAGAGCCGCTTTTTCCTTTTCGAGATGAATACATTCGTGCCATATGGACCACTCGGAGCATTCTTGCGACCTGCTTACCCTTCTTAACCACATCGCTTCGAAAGGTCATCGCTTTTGATGCATTTTTGCTAAACGACCAGGCGTTCCAGCCCACTCCCAGCCGGGAGCGAGGGCTCGTGCAGAACCAACTGCTTCTCCGTTCTGCAGGACCAAGACATCCTGACCACGTCGAATGTTTTGGTCAAACGCATCGATGATGCCGAGATGAAGATCGCCTTTCCATTTGATATCAGAGCGAAGCGTTACTGTTGGGAGAATGTTCAATTCAGACAACAATGGAATCGCGTCCTTACTGAACGAAAATCCTGCTCGATCGAACAACCAAAGAGCGATCTGCTTACCGTCTTTTTCAATTCTCCAACGCGGAGGTTTTCCACGAATTCGGCAATCGTTCAACCAAGCATCGTTGCCGTAAAGATACCTCGATATGCTCTTGAATCGATCCAGATTGATTGACTCACCTTTTCGACGACGTAACACAATCGTTTGCTTGCAATTGAGGACTGCATCGGTAAGACGTTGTAATGCCCCTCGTGAACCAGACGATTCTCCTTGCCGCGTTTCGATAACTCCGCTACCGACACCTTCGAGGAGGAGTCCCCTGTGGTTGAGGATGCAAGAT
>JAAXIR010000098.1:827-5257 GCA_012270265.1 Candidatus Poseidoniales archaeon | reverse complement strand
CCTCGGCAGGGGAGCTACACGCACCCGCAACGCGCCGCAGGGCTTCCCTGGCCTTGATACATCAGAAGCAGGCAACATGCGCATCATTGTGGACGTACCTGAAGGTACGTGGAATCTTGATGTTGTGATCGATTCTGATGCAGCCATAGCCGAATTGGATGAGAGCAACAACGCTTGGTCTGAAACATACCAGTCCTCAGGAGAGGGTTTCTCTGCAACCATCCTCGTAGCAGGTGGTTCGCTCGTTGCCATCGTCGCAGGTGCCATGGTTCTTCTCAGGCTACGAAAGGCACCCGAGGTGGAGAATGACGTTGTCGAAGAAGTGCAAGATGTTGCCAAAGAAGTTCCTGTCATCGAGAAGAAGACGGGACCTACAAACGTTGCAGCTGCAACTTCAGGTCCAAAGAAACGAGGTCCACCACCGGCAAAGTCCAAGCCAGTTGTTGCCGAAACATCACCTGCAGAAGCCGCTGCTGCACAATTTGCAGCACTGGACGCACTTACGCCAACTGTCGAACCAGAGCGTGTTGCAAGTTGGGAAGACTTGCCTGCTGGAGGCGAGTACGATTACCAGGCAGACGGGACGTTCTATTTCGGAGATGCATGTGGAAGATGGAAATTGCTCGATGACGGCCAGTTTGAAAAGGTTGCATAAGGAGGTGGTAAGATGACCGAAGCAGATGCTGAAGACATTCGTCGTGTCCTTGCTATTTGCTTTCGTGGAGAGTCCGAACTCGATGCCATGGATATTGAACGCATTCTTTCATTGGATATGGGATGGCTCAAGCCGGATGAAGCTGCAACATCTGTCCAAGCACTCATCGCTACAGGATGGTTGACAGGTGGCCAAGAGAATCTCTCACCAGTTGACGATTTCTCGTCCTCTGTTACACCACTCGGTTGGTATCCAAGGCCTCAGCGTTTGATTCATCCAGTTTCTTACAAACGTGGAGAAACGTCAACATCTGAATCGATAGAGGAGCCTACCATAACCGACGAGGTTGCTGCTCAACCAGCGCAAACCACTCCGATTCAACTCAAGGAAGAAGCAAACGATCCACGTGCCGCAACAACCCGACGGTTGATGAAATACATTGCAAGGGCTTCTGGGCTCGATTCTGAAGAAGTTCAACGTCGAGCAACCCGAAAGCAACGTGCTTTGGTTCATGTAACGGGTTGGATGGCTCTTGCACTGGTCGCTCGAGATCAAGGTCTCGATATGGACAGTGTGATACAGGCACTCAGTTAAGCTCCGTTTTCACCAACTTCCTGTGCTCTTGCTGCCAATTCAAGCAAGACCGGAAGGAGAACAAGCGCAAGGACAAGCGAGAAGAACACTGTCACTGCTGTAATCAGACCAAAGTCCTGGATGACTGGCATTGGTGACAACATGAGGACGAGGAATCCTGCAGCGGTCGTTGCTGCTGAAAGCATCAAGGCAACGCCGGTTGTTTCGAGCGACGTTTTCAGTGCACTCCAATGATCGTCCTGCCGTTGCAATTCCCACTCAATACGCCTCCACATGTGAATCGTGTAATCGATACCGATACCGAGTGTCAATGCTGTGACAAGGACGGTCAAAACATTCCACTTGATACCGAGGACAGCCATCGATCCAACCACCCAGAGTGCTGCCATGCCTACAGGCAAGAGAACGATGAATGCGGGGAGAATTCGACGAGTAAGTACCAACAAAACCGCAAACGAAACGATCAATGAAATCGCTGTCGACTTTAATTGGGAAGAGGACAAACCATCGAGCACTTGTTGCAGGACAACTAAGTCACCAGTGACGTGAACAACTGCGTAATCTTTGAGTGAACTTCGCAAAGTTCCGTCTTCATCGCTCGTTCCAATCATCGACTCAAACTCGGAGATGACTCGCTTCGATTCCGTAGAGGTTGTTGCTTCAACACGGACTTCTGTTCGAAGATGAGCGATGTTTGTCCCATCAAGGTGAACAGTCGCATTGACTCGGTCACTCCAAGTCTTTCCAGACAATGGATCTGCGACCGTGTAATTGTTCTGCAAATCAGCAAAGACAAGTCCGAGATCGATGGTTGCATCAGGGTCATCCCACACATCGTTGTACTCGACTTCCAATCCGTGAATTGCACCAAACGATTCGTTGCGCATAACGGCATCTCTCAATACGACATACGGACCTTCGTACGAAGGCGACGGGAATCGTTCATCGGTCCCTACAACGTCTTGGTTGTTCTTGAGGTTCGAATGCAAATTTCTCAGATTATCAAGCAAGGTAACATCATCAGGAATAACACCTCCACCGACCGGTTCCATGAGAACGTAAACATACTTCCAACCAGCACTGTCGTAGTTTGAATTGATGTCATCACGAACCGACATGATCTCCATGTCTTCGTTGACGAAATCGGACAGGTCAAAATCGGTTTCAAGTTGCATGGCGCCAATAACCGATGCTGCTGAAATGGCGATGGCTACGAGGAACACACCGACTTGCTGCTTTCGATGAAGTTCGAGCAGGGGTTGTGTCAGGTTGGTCAGCTTCAATGGCTTACGTAATTCAGTGGTTGCTTTTGCGTTGAAAGTCACATGGAGGGCTCCAATGAGGAGCGTTGAGGTCAAGAATGCACATACGACACCGAAGGCGAGTGCAATACCGAACGTTGCGAGTGGTGGTAGAGGTGAGACAAGATTAGCAAGGAACGCTGCAACCGTTGTGATGACTGCGAGCGAGATGGGGATACTCAATTTTCCACAAGCTCGCATCCATGCTTCTGCAACATCCTCGGTGTTGTTTCGATGGTATGTGAACGAACGCTGCAGGTGAATCGCATAATCGATGCCTAAGCCAAGGACAAGTGGAGCAACGGCGACTTCAAGCGCCGTGAATCGAATGCCAAGGAGGTTGAGAGAACCATAGGTGCACACCAAGGCCACATTCAAACTGATGACAGGGAATAAGACCCCCTTGATGTTCCTGAATGCAACAAACAAAAGAGCAATGACGACCAATGTTGCAAAGAGAATCAACAATGCGAGATTGTCGAAGGTTCCTTGGTCAATATCGTAAGACATCAGATCGAGAGATGCTACTGCATAATCAAGTTCGGAAGCTTCGCTGACATCCGAAAATGCAAGTCGTATTTTGTGCTGTATCTCACGACGTTCATCCTCTGGCAGTTCAGGATTAATCTCAATCACCCACGCTGTTGAATCAGCTGCGGGAACTGCGTCACCTTCTCCATTGGAGAGGTACGAACAGGTTTTGCTGATATCCAAATTCTTGTTGATGAGTGCTGAACCGACAAAGTTCACGGTACTCAGCAAAGCATCGTCTTGGTTAATGGAGCATGTCGTATCCTCATCGACAACAGCATCGACAAGCGAAGGCCAGTCCTGATAATCAGTGAGCGTGGTCCCAGGAGATTGCTCATCAAGAGCGATTTGAATCATCCCGGGTGAGGTCGTCCATGAAACCACAGCGGACAACTCGACGCGTTCATCCGATTGGAGAGATACGAGATCAGCATCCATTTGTTTGAGTGAATCAATGCTGAGGACGTTTCCACCGTTGTCGTCGGTTACATGAACAAACATCGGTCTTGATTCATCAGGGAAATAGGCGTGAATCTCTTCATGCGCTTTGTTGGATTCCGATTCAGGAGCGAAGTCGTTCAAATCCGTACGAAACTCAGGAGGCGACGTCAAGAGATGCGCACTCAATGCCACGGTTAGAAGCGCAGACACAACAAGAATAGGAACGGACAGACGCTTGAACAGACCGGCGTATTCCGCCATAAGGTCCTCATAGTTCGAGGTGTCCATGCACAATCCGAAGGGCAGAGGGTGTTTAAGTGACAGGGTGAGATGGTTGTTCGCGAAGTGAAAACCTGCTTTCTCATGGACGGCAAGGTTCAATATGGGGTGGTTGGTCGCCAAAACGATAACATGCCAGTCAAGGTCCTCATTCATGAGAAAAATGAACTCCGACTTCGAATCACTGGAGAGTCTCACACAGCTCTTCAAATCCTTCGTGACCGCTTGAACAACCACAAGTCCGTCGAGTACGCCAACTACTTCCCTGGACACCCTGATTTGGATCCACCAGAATTCTACATTCGCACCACTGGAAAGGCAAAGCCTGATGCTGTTCTCAACGAAATCGTCAGCAGCTTGTCCAGCGAATTTGACAGTCTAACACTATGAGGTGGCTGCTATGCAGCCCAACGATTCGCTGGCAGAAGCCATCGGACTCATCGGCTATGCTGCAGATGGCAACGGCATCGGCGGCGTACTCAAATCACGAGTCGCTGACTTCCGTGTCGATGAAATTGCCACAACCATTACCCTCAATCCAAAATCTCGCTTTACGTACGCTAATATCACATTGACTAAGTTGGAAACAAACCTGTTCTGCAAAACTCTCGCCAAGAAAAGAGTAATTT
>JAAXIR010000098.1:0-817 GCA_012270265.1 Candidatus Poseidoniales archaeon | reverse complement strand
AACCGTTGCTGCAACAACCTTGCTAAGAACCTTGGAATATCTCGCAACCGAAGCTTCTTTGCCGGGACCAAGGACAAGCGGGCGGTTACGTCACAAATCTTTGTCATCGATGCACCTCAATTCAAAGTCGCTGAAATTGAAATTCCCGATGTCGTCATCGAAGTATTGGGAAGAACTCACCAAAAGATTGGGTTCGGAAACCATCGCGGCAATCGCTTCACCATCGTTGTCAGGGGCTGTGCTCATCCAAATGGAACGCCAATGACAGAAGAGGAAGCCCTCGAAGAAGTCGAGCATCTCAAGAGCAAAATGGAAGAAAAACTCGGAGCAGGACGAGTTCCAAACTGGATTGGCCCACAACGGTTCGGAAGTGGCAGAGCGGGGACGGCAGAAGTCGGTCGCTCCGTTGTTCAACATCAATGGGAGGAAGCCGTTCACACCTACAGCAGCAAAGAAGGCGACCATGCATCACCCGATGTTGCAGCCTTCCGTGAGCACATTCGAACAAATGGAATTACGCAAGAAGGACTCGATTTAGCTCCAGATTGGTTGGGATATGAGCGTCGGATGACAGAGCATCTCCTCAACAATCCTGAGGATCATATTGGGGCCTTCCGTAAATTGCCAAACAACCTCCAATTGATGACCATTCATGCGCTTCAATCGGTTGTCTTCAATCGAACATGGCGTAAGCGACTCGAACAAGGCATCAGCATCACAGTCCCAAAGGCAGGCGATCTGGTTGGACGTCTTGATGAAACCGGCCACCTCTCCGCCAACACCGGTGTGCTTGACGAAGACCGAACCGTTCCACGCA
>JAAXIR010000006.1 GCA_012270265.1 Candidatus Poseidoniales archaeon | reverse complement strand
TCCCTCCGAGTGTCTGTCAATCAACTTCCATATGAACCCATCAGATTCACTGGTAAGGGTTCTGGCCGACGTCAGTAAGCCCCTTTTTGTTGCCTTTCGGTGACCGCATTCAACTTAGCATCCTACCTGTCCCTCTGCGTGCCGCATCAACAGGACGATTTGGACTTGCTCCAGTGGGGTTGCTCGTTCCATCGACATTCAGGCAACCTCCGTCTTTCAACATCATTGTACACACCTGGTATCGTATCGTTTCTGTGGCATTGACCTGACCATCTCTGATCTTTCACTTCTGTGAACCACCTGCACTATGGAGAGGGGACTTTCCTCAGAGTCGAACTCTGTCAGCGGTCCTCTCACTCCCTCCGAGTGTCTGTCAATCAACTTCCATATGAACCCATCAGATTCACTGGTATGGGTTTTGACCGACGTCAGCAGACTGCTGTTGGCCACCGTACGGGCCTAGCTGCTGTGGTTGCTGCGCCATGGCTGGAAGTGATTGTTCTACTCGCTCCATGCGTTGTGCAAGTCGGGGATTCATTCGCTTCTGTGGTTCTGCAGGACGCAGCCCGAAGACAAGCAATCCAACCAAGACGAGGCTGAGGATGACCAAGACACCCAAGACAACTGGGTTGACTTCCGAAACGGTTCCAAGGAAGCCTTCAGATTCGGCCTCCTTGACACGCAACGTTGGTGTCTGCATGGTTTCCGAACCGAGGATTTGGACTTCGAGCCACATCGTACCTGTTCTCGATGGCACCCAAGTACCCGTGTAAACAGTGGATGTTCCAGGGGCAACCTCCAGCTGACGTGCATCCACACGGGTGCGAGCTCCGTTGGATTCAACCAATTCAAGAACGATCTGGACGCTACCGTCAGCATTCCCGTTGTTCACGATGGTTGCAGAAATTTCTACGGTTTCATCCACACGGACACTGTCACCTCCGTACTTGACGGATGGCTCACCAACAAAGGTGAAATCAGGTACACGCTGTTCCAAATCCCAAGTGTGGAATGGAGCATCGACGTCGTTGAAATCCTCTGAAAAGGCGTTCCCTGCCTTATCTTCGCCAGTGACCCAAACACGCAACTCGAGGGCTTCTGTTCGATCCGATTCGGAGATGATGTCTTCCAAATCGAGTGTGGCTGCAATTGGAATTTGTTCACCATGCGCTCGACCTCCAAGAAGTTCCATCGGTGTTTGGCCATCGTACATGGCTGCGACGTTGAGTCCCAATCCAGCAGGATGGACAGCGTAGTTCAGAACCAATGAATCTGGGTTAAGTTGTTCCAGTTCTCGGACCGTTAGTTGAATCATCAAATCGGACCAGTCGGACTCTGCAATGATGTCTTGGGCGTTTGGAGAGCCTATTTCCATGAGAATCGGTGCTTGTTTGTCGACGAAAATGGTCGTGACAGGACCTTCATCGAGACCTCGCAATACGGCACCGCTCGGTGGATTGTACATCGAGAGGAACAAACCATGCTCACCAGGTTGGTCTGGAACTGTTCGGGCAAAACTGAAGTTTCCATACGTTTCGACAACAGATTCCTGTCCATTGATTCGCATCAAGAGATCGAGCGATTGTTCGATGGTTCGCATGCTTCGATACCAGACCAATTCACCTTGGTATTCCATTGAGGAGTCTTCTGCAGCATAGGCTCCAACCGAATTGACTTCATTCATATTGATGAGCAGTTTTGATTGCGATTGGTCAAGGGTCAATTCGCCACTGTATTGCCATGATGCGTCGTACAATGGGAAGACAACCGTTTGACCGAGTCGATCCGTAATTTGCACGGACGGGATTCGAACGAAGCTCGGATCTGGATCAAAGCCCCATTCAATGCTGAAGTTGACACTGAACGCGCCTTGTTCGGAGAAGATGCCCTCGCCACCATCGATGGAACACGATTCGACGTCAACATAGACGTGGTTGCTGTAGCACTGGTCGTCTTCTGAATCCCAGTAAATGATGGCAGAGTCGCTTTCAGTCGAACCAAGGTTCAGCTCAATCGATTCAATGTCTGTAACTCCGTTCTTATCCCAGACTGGAATCTGTAGGAGATTTGCTTCACCGGGATGGAGCCAACCATCACCGTATTGACCCCAAATCAAATCGTACTCTGTTCCCAACGAAGGCGTTCCATCTGAGCGGATCTGGAGATTGAACAAAGGCGTGTTCATGCTACCTCCCTCAATCATGACGTTACCAGCGCCATCTGCTACGCTCAACCAACCTTGGACGTATTCGCCGTCTGGTGCTTGAGATGTATCCATAGTAAGTGTAAACTCACCAATGGTTGCGAGCATGTCTTCGGGCTGTTCCAAGGAAATGGCCTGTACTTCGTCTTCATCGATTGAACCATCCATGTTCGCATCATCAACCCATGAACGCCAAATGTGTGCATCGGCATGGTGCGGCAGTGAGGGGCTATCGCCAAGAATGAAATTGATTTCTGTCGAAGGTGAAGCATCAACGTGATCAAAGGTATCAACGTCCATACCAATCAACATTGGAGCAATGGAGTCCATCGTGAAATTGGCCACTGGATTCACCTCGTATGCAACCCCTTGGCCAGCGACGGGCGTAACTTCGATCTCCATTTCGAGGTTGTTTGCACTCGAAGGAACGCTGTAGATAATCGAGGCAACACCGTTGAGGATGAGGCTCGTAGAACCCTTGTCTTGCCCATCAACAAGCAATCGTACCTGTGCTTGGCCGGTTCGAGGTACTGCATCACGAACGTTTTCAAAGCCAAGGTAGGCATTGACCGTCACAAACGTGCCTTGAATGAGCGATGCTGATGCAGCATCGGTCTCAACACCGGATTGTGAAACAATGGTGAAGCCCTTGAGTGAAACATCGTTCTCAATGCCGTTGGCGTTGCCCAAACCAAAGACATGGTTCAGAGGCAAGGTTGGTCCAGTTGGACTGACAAGCATAACGTTGAGTGAAGCGTAAGGCTCATCGTTCCAGCTGACTGGCATTTGGAACGTGTGGGTAAATTGAATATAGGAACCTGAACCGACCATCGAAATCTCGCCACTAGCGTCAATGTCGCTCCATCCCAGAGCGTAGCCTGACTGTTGACAGTTCGCAACAGAAGGACCTGACAACGGCAGAACAACGGTACCACAGAGAACCTTCGATTGACCACTTGGCCCACGCAGCGTGAAATCAATGCTCCAACCGTTGTTCTTGACGTACGATTCTGCATCCATTACGCCAAGGGGCGAGAGGTCAAAGGTTGAGTTCACGGTAATCCAATCGGTCGAAGGCGTGAGTGTGTCAACTGGTGGACTGATAGTCAACGAAACAGGATTGAGGGTTGGTGAGGAAGAGACACTATTGATTGTGATTTTCACAGATCCTGAGGACATCATACGAACTGGTATCCGAACCTCTTTGACACCGCCGAGCGATATGACGGAACTCAATTCTTGATTGAGTCCTTGCACGAGTGCAGAATTGGCTGCAAGATTGAGGTTCAATGCAGCCTCATACGGTGCAAAAATACCACACATGGTGACGTCTGCACTTGATTGAGACGAACCAATGGTTATGCTCACACGGGCCATTGGTAGTCCGAGAATGCCTCGATCATCGGCAGCATTTGAGAGAGCATTGTTGAGTGCACCAAGTTCATTTTGTGAGAATTCAACGAAGTATGCTGTTTCAAAATTGTTGAACCCTCGATTGGTCACATCCGAGCCACCAATCTTGATGTTCATGTATGGCGATTTCATTTCAGTTGAAGCAGAGACTGTAAAGCCAAATTGGTCGATACCAGAGAGTGGGAGTAGGACGTCAAAGACGCCTGCAGAGCTTGGCGTTGTGGCGAGTGTTTGACACACGTTGCCATTTGCCAGACGATTTTGCATTCCGAAACTTCCTGCATCATCGCCATCGAATCCCCAGTCGGACACACCATCTGCACCAACATCGAGACGCAATCCTGTGTTTGGAATGGACCGTACGGTTTCGACATAGAAGGAATCGACAGAGTACGAGCCCGCAGTTGATTGGAAGCGGAATTGAACGCTATGTCCAACCTCATCGACCGTTGTGTATCCTTCCAATGGATAGGGTTGCCAACCTTGGTCGTCAACGTTCGCTTCGAGAACCGGAGAGCCTGTAGCGACAACGGATGTTGAGAGGGCGCCGAAACCGTTGGAGATTCGATACACAGGCGAGGTGACGGATCCGGTACCCGAAACTAATCCTGACGATTGAGACCAAGTTGTACCCGACAGAATCCAATCGTGGATGGCAGGATTTTCGCTGAAACTTTCATTGATGGCACCGCTGATACCAATGCTGTGAATCTTAGGGCCTCCGCTTGGGCCAGTCATCATGTGTGTTTTGAATCGAAGCGAGGGTGTTGCTTCCCAGTCAATTGCGCCAAGATCGACGGTCAAGTCGGTCATTTCTCGATATCCTGGCAACGGCGTCCCCGTTGATGCATCGATGAGCGACCATTCGAACAAAGCTCCTGTAGGAATCTCGGCATCGATCACCATCAATCCGTAAGAGGAAGGTTCACTACCCAACGTAGCGCCAGGACCAAACGGTTGTGACGTCCAGTTGCCTTCGCCGGTTGAAATCCCAGAGGCTTTTGGAATGATTTCCACGTCATCAACGTTCCACCCAGAATATTGGACGCTCGAATCGGTTCGACCAATTCCAAACCGAACTTGGAGGTTGGAATTCGCTGTGACGTAGTTGGAGATGGTGATGGTTTGCGAGGTGAATACACTGTCACTCACGGTTCCTGAATTGGACCAAACATTGACCCAACTTCCTGATGGATTCTTGACGGAAACGAAGGCTCTGTCCCATGTTGATGATTCAACACCAAGTTGGCGTTGGAATTTCAAATCCCAACCTCCAGAACAACCACCACAGTTCATGACCGGTGATGTTGCCCAGATTGTGCTCCCCATGTTGTTTGGGTAGTTTCCGTTGTGAGAGTACAAGGTATTGGCTCCACTTGGAACGTTTCCTGTAAGTGGTCTGCTGCTTGTGGAAGTATCCTTGCCGACGTACCAAGCAGAGCCAAGAGTCCATGTGTTGGCCCCATCGAAATCGTACATCCAACCCTGAGGCAGGAGTTGCAAAACGGAATTGTTGACATCCATACCATCGTAGACTGCGAGTGGGTGATCGTAGTCAGCAGGTGAATCAAACACTTTAGCGGCAGACACTGGCAAAACACCCTCATCCAACGAGAGCTCGATTCCTGAGATGGCTTCACCACTTGGCACACTGATGGAGGTTGCAT
>JAAXIR010000284.1 GCA_012270265.1 Candidatus Poseidoniales archaeon | reverse complement strand
TGATTGGTGGGCGTACCAAGATTTGAACTTGGGTCCAAGGCTCCCAAAGCCCCGAGTATAGGCCAAACTAACCCATACGCCCTTGAGTTGGGGGACGTGGTTCTCCCTATGAACTTCACTCAAGGAGAAGCCACGTTCCATCACGCTGGCGAACAAGAGTTCCATCCAATTCCATCTTCTCGAGAAGGTCATCCACGAGCAAATCCGAGTCGAGTTTGTCAAGAACGGTTTGAACATCTTCCCGGTGGAGAATCATGTCCTCTCCAACCGCTTTTTGGATCGCTGAATAGATGGCACGAGGAGATGATGAAGAGGCTGCAATGAGTGGTTCATCCATCTGCTCAAGTTTCTTTCTCAGTTCATCTCGTAACTCTTCAGGTGTATTGGCCAAGGCGACTTCAATGCGAAGTTGTGCCGAGGAATCGGCCGTTGCGATGATTGGTGTGGTCGCAGGAAGTGACTGGCCACAATGCGGGCACTGTCGTGGTTGACCTCTCGTACCGTGACAATTACGACATGCAGGACAGCGTACAACCGACCATGTTCCTGCCATGGGACAAGATTCGGGCAACGGATTATGAAGATTCACAAACTGAAGTCTGGACCATCGTTGCTACGACGGGCCCCTGGACGGAGTGCTGGAGCTGCAGGTGCCTTGGTATCCACACGCTTCTTCTCAGGTTCTGCAGAACGAGTGAGTCCGCCACGAATCGGTCCTGTTCTTCCACGACCGGCCATACGCAGTGAATCAGGTAGAATCAGTGCAGCAATGGCGACGCCATGATGATCTTGACCTGCTGTAACCTCATCAACGGCAACATCGAAGGAGAGTACTTCAAGGTCTCTGGATGCAAGACGACGTTGGATGTTTCTGCGAAGTAAGAGAACGGTTTCCTCGTAATCCGCTTCGGTTGTGATGCTTGCAACGATTGCACATTCATCACCTTCTGGTGTCTGACAAAGCGCATAGCCTACACCAGCACAGGCAGTCGAACCACTCCACGCATAGGCTGTAGCAAGGTGGCATTCGACCAGTGAACCCATAGCGAGTGGTTCTGGTGGAACAACGTTGAATCCGAGTGGAAGCATTGCACCTTGAACTTGAATCAAACGGGCATCACCCAATCCCAATTCGACGAGACCTTGATCGAAGGCGTCTTCTGCATTTTCACCCCAGGGGGAAACTGCGGTCATCAGCCAGCCACGAGAGGATTTGGAACTACCATCACCTGCCATGCATCCAAGTAAATCCATACGGTTCATGAACAACATGGTGCAATGCATCCACAAAACACGAAACGCTATGAAAACCGGAGCATTGGGAACAGCATGGCCAAGGCATCAAGACTCCTCTTATTGCTCGCAACCATTGGGTTGTTTGTCTTGGCCATCATCATGCTTCTCAACAGCGATTCAGTCTTGATGGCGATTCCTTTGATCGGCGTATCGGTCCTTGCAGGATTTGGCTACATGATGTTCGATACTCAACCACCATCAAAACCGAACAGCACGCCGGGAGCAGTTCAACTCAACAACATCGCAAACAGTGACGATGTGCACAAGGACGTCTTGCCAGACATCACGCAGAGCGAGTACGACGTACCAATTCTTTGATCAAAGAATACGAACGGTTTCCAAATTCTTTGGAGCATAGGTTCTGCAACGGTACTTGTCACGAAGCTCTTTTCCAAGTTCACTGCACTTGTAGTAATCTCCGTGGTGACAAATGATGTTGCGAGGTTTTGGATTCATCGAGTCGACGAACGCCAACAATTGGCGACGGTCTGAGTGACCACTGAATCCGTCGATGGTTGCCATTTCACAACCAACCTTGACAATCTCCGTTCGTCCATTGATTTGCATTGGAACTTCACCGAATCCTTTCTGAAGGCGACGTCCGAGTGTACCCTCTGCTTGGTAACCGACGAAGCACAGTGAGTTGCGTTCTTCGTGCGCCCAGTTCTGGAAGTAATTCATGACTGGACCGCCGTTGAGCATTCCCGATGTTGCAAGAACGATGCACGGGCTTGTATCCATGACAATGCTCTCTCTTCGTTCTGCACCTTCTACACTACGGAACCATGGGCTTGTGAACGGGTTCTCACCGTCGTTCTGTTGCAACGACTTGCGCAATGCGGAAGTCAGGTAGTTCGGATGGCTAGCGTGAATGGCAGTTGCTTCCTGAATCATACCATCAAGCCAAACAGGAACTGGTTTGACAGCACCTGAGCGGAACAAATCGTCGATAGCGATCATCACTTCTTGTGAACGACCGACCGCAAACACAGGACAGATGAGTTTTCCATTTCTCTGCAATGTTCGAGTCACAATGTCTTGCAACTCTTGGTTGGCTTCCTCACGGGACGGCTGGTAATCACCAGCAGCACCGTACGTCGATTCGATCACCAAGGTCTCGCAACGTGGGAAACGAGTGTTGGCAGCATCAAACAACCAGGATTTCTCGAATTTCTGATCGCCTGAGAACACGATGTTGTGCTTTCCATCGGCAATGTTGAGATGGACGGCAGATGAACCAAGAATGTGACCTGCATTGGAGAAGGTCATCTTCACGTCAGGTGCAATGTCTGTGGTTTGGTTCCAATCAACGTCAACAACGTGACGCATGCACATACGGATGTCTTCCATATCGTATGGAGCACGCTTTCCTTCAGCACCGCCGACCTTGAGATAGTCGGTCTGGAGAAGGAGCATCAGATCACGGGTTGGTGGTGTACAGAAGACAGGTCCACGATATCCATACTTGAAGAGTACAGGAAGCATTCCTGCGTGGTCAAGGTGAGCATGCGTCAAAACAACCGCATCGATTTGCTCAAGCGGAAGCGCCTCAGGGGCTGTGAAGTACGGCATTGGGTCGGTATCAGATGCAATGTTAACACCAACGTCGATCATGATGCGAGATTCATTGGTTGTTACAAAGTGACATGCACGACCAACCTCTTGGTAGGAACCAAGCGCCGTGACACGTGCCCATGTCGAACCTGGTCGCTTTGGACGGTGAATGTTCAATCCGAAGTTTCTCAACAATTTGCGGCGTTCTTCAGCATTGGCTTCTCGATAACCACGAATGTCTCGAACGGTTTTCGAGAGAATTGGAGGTGTTCGCTCAACTGAGACTTCCCAGCCAGTTGAATTTCGGATTTCCTTGGCAATCGAGCCACGACGGCCAACAGCATCCGAAGGATTCTCACACTGAATGATGACTTTCCAGATGCAGGGATCGAAGAACAGTTCGGAGATGTTGGCCGATTCAGGAACGAGATCCTTGATCACAGCCGTCGCATCTTCCTTGTCCATGACCATGTCCGGTTCGGGACGCATGACAATTCGTCGCTTGATTTTCTTCGAGATCTTTCCAGCCAATCCGTCGTTTGAAACGAACGGTTCGAAGTCTTTCGTAAAGATGGCAATATCACCAGCTTCGAGGTCGACATTGTACTCGATGTTTCGGGGTACAATCTTACTAATTTCAGCTTTGATTTCCTTAAACGTCAATCGCATAATATCATCTCCAACCACGCCATCGCACGCTACGCATATCCAGAGGATTGCGGCGACGCCGCGGGAGTGGGAGGATGCTTACTTCTTCTTGAGAATAGCATCAATTTCGGATTGTTCAACAGGAACAAATCCGTCTTTTGCAGTGATAACAGCGAGGTCCATGCCGTTTCCGGATGCAGCATCACGCTGTCCTGAAGCGTTGAGCGCACGTGCTGCCAATCGGACAGCGTCGTTTCGGCTCATGCCTTCTGAGAATCCATCTTCGAGGACACCGTACATGTATGGGGAACCGGATCCTGTTGCACAGTAGACATCAGGAATGGAACCACCCGCAGAATCAATGGAGTACACGTGGGAACCGTCTGCATCGACACCGACAATCAGGAGTTGAACCCAGTGTGGGCGGCCGGAAAGAATGTTTGCAGTGAAGGTTGCAGCACCCTTGACGGTCATGTTTTGACCACGGCGCAGTTCAAAGAGAGAGACCTCAGCAGCGAGCGTACGGGAGAGGGATTGGGCGTGGCCGACGAGACCAGCCGTTGTGAGCGCAAGGTTGTCGCCAATCTTGAACAACTTCTGAACGCTCTTGTTTGCAATGAAGTGACCCATGGTGGCTCGGTGGTCCGCTCCAACAACGACTCCACCGTTGAATGTGATTCCTACTGTACTGGTTCCAGTCTTCAATACACCATCTTGTGCTTCCATGATATCACCAACTCGCCACCCCATATGAACCGTGGGGTAAGCAGTCTGTCCTAGTCGAGCCCCCTTATCAACTCGACGATTGAAAACGATGATTTGTTGCATTCAACAAAGAAAGCCTTCTTGAGCCACCGAGGACAGGCTCGTATATGGCAAGGAAACGGCCCTCTGCACCCGATGAGGGACAGTTCTCGCTGGATGATTTCATCAATCAGGAACCGGCCGATGCCGAGAGCGTTCCAGAAATGATTGATCTTTCGCCTCAACCAGAAGCTGCAGAGCCAACACCGAGCGAATCGAAACCTCTTCGCACCTTCACGATGCCAAGTGCAGAAGCGACAAGTTCGCAACAGCCCACGCCCCCACCAAGTTCTGGCATCTATCACGATCTCGGCAAGATGTATCCAAATCCGCCTATACCAATGAACAACACGGGGTTGGTTCTTCACAGAGCAACACTGTACGATATGACAGGTATCGGCACGCTCCTGGACTGGGTCAGTGACGGCGATGCTGCACTCGTCGAAATGGCCCGTCTCATGAACCGAGAGCATGAAGTTGAGACAGTTCTTGCCCGCCTCCATCGATTTATAGAAATGGACATGGGTGGACAAATCGTCCAAATTACGGGAACTCGAGTGATGCTTCTTCCACCTGGCTGTGTAGGAATTAGTGGTCTTGAGGATGAAGCTTTCAACGATGAAGCCGGATGGTCTGGAGGGGTTTGATGGAAGAGCAAGTTATCGAGATGCCTTGTCCTATGTGCCACGACGAGGACAATCTACTCATGATCGCTAAAGTGGATGAAATTCCTTACTTTGGAGAACACACCCAAGTGACCGTTCTTTGCCACTCATGTGGCTGGCGACAAACGGATTTCATTCCTGCAGAAGGACGAAAGCCTGGCGGATGGACCTTTGAAATCGAATCCGAAGACGATCTCTCCGTTCGAGTTGTTCGCTCTTCTTCGTGCACAGTCTGTATTCCTGAACTTGACCTCGAAGTCAACCCGGGCAGTGCAGCGACTGGGTTTGTGACCAATATGGAAGGTCTCTTGGTCCGATTCATTGACATCGTCAAGATGGTTTCAAAGAGTATTGGTGATGATTAACCCGAGAATCAACAAATTCTGCTCGGTATGCTGCATAGGTTACAACATGCA
>JAAXIR010000056.1 GCA_012270265.1 Candidatus Poseidoniales archaeon | reverse complement strand
GGTATGAACGGAGCAAACGAGGGTGACAACTGGAATCTCTTGTCGTTCTTCATCTCTTCACCAGATACGATGACCAACGATGATGAAGAGAATCTAGCACTGCGAACCATCAGTGTTGGTGACTTTGAATCACTCTTTGTTGCCGAAGAAGACTCAGAAGCACTTGAAGCAAAGCGACAAGCTGAGATTGCTGATGACTTCTTTACCAACGGTAACTTGTTCTACTGGACGACGTTGTCCATTATTCTCGTCGGAGCAGTTGTTCAAGGTGAATTCTACGAACGCCGATTTGGTGGTGGGCCAAAGCACCTTGACATGCGATTGGCAGTACCGCAAGGTATTCGACGAGGATTACTTACAATCGCTGTGCTCCTTGCCTTTGGATGGGCGGTTGACGACGGTCAGCCATGGGGTTATGCTTTGGTTCTTGGAATGCTCACACTTTGGGGTATGTTCGGCGTATACCGAACCATTGTACAAGCACGGGCAGACCCTGAGCACCAAGATTTGGTGTGAGGGAATCATTTGTCCTCTCCAAGTGGCTTGAAGCTCGAAGGAGACTCTGCTTTACCTGTTCAAGTCCACTTTGATACTCTGACCCAAAAGGCAACGCTTGGTTTTGTTCTTATTGCAGTGCTAACGATTGGAATAATGACAACCATTGATGAGATCCTAAACGTAGTTCTTGCACATCTCAATCCATGCGGAACGTCGGACTGTTTAACGCTCTACGAACCTGCATCATGGAGTGTTGTACGTTGGTTAAGTGCCGTATTTCTTGCAATATTGTGTGTTCTTCCGTTCGCATTGAAATCGATGTATCGATTTGCTGAGCCTGGTTTAACAAACGATGAACAATCTATGTTGAAGCGTTGGATGCTTTCATCCGCGACACTCGGCTACCTCACATTGTTTGCCTTGTTTTACATTTTCATTCCGAAACTGTATGATGTGGGAGATTCCATCCATTCCGACATGGGATTAACCGCTCAGTATGATGCCGTATCCTTGTTTGTTCTGGCCTTATCGGTCTTTTGGGGGCTTCTCATCACATACATCCTAGCATTTGCAACTATAACATCTGGAGCACTTGGACTCATTACCGAGAACAATCAGGATTGGTGGAGAATTCGTTTGCTTGGAATTGGCGGTCTCGTCCTCTTTCTCTCCCTTCCGGGTCGATGGAACGGGGTCAATATCATCCTCCTTAGTTTGATGATTGTCTATCTTGAATTCTCGATTCGCAGAAGCATACGTGTTTCCAACGAGATATACAATCCATCAGCCATTTTTGATCATGAGGGACGTCGACGCTACGTGACCTATGTTGATTGTTCATGCCAAGGAGTTGCGTATCCTATTGACACATCACCAGAACATACCGGTCTTCTCAGATATGAGTCTCTCTGTGACAACATCGGTGAGCGCCATCATCTCATCTCGATGGTGTCCAAACATCAATTAACGGATGTTATCATTGGTGGATGTGATGCATCACCTTTGCCCGATTCGTTTCAGGAAACCGTTTCTTCCGCACGTTGCACGTTGCGTGGCCTGGACCTTCTCGGTCTGCAGGGATCGTTACCCAACGATAATATTCAGTTGCGTAGAGAAGTCAGCATCCACCTCGAAAACGTCGTTGATCCATGGTCGTCGAAACAACGATTCGATGCATGCATGGGTCAGATAAAATCTGAGGAGAAATTGAGCCTGACATTTGTTGATGCAAAGCAATGGCCTGAATTAAGACAAGGCACATTGCGAATATCTGGTAAAAGTTGGACTGATGAAGAAAAGAATACAATTCAACCATAATGCAAACATAGAACCCAACAATTGAAACGAACCGATGAGGTCAGTTGAACATGGGCAAAACGGGGCAATCCATTGGAATGGTCCTCTGCTTGGTTCTTGCCGTGCTCTCCCAAATGTACTCCGACGAAATCAATGACCTGTTCAACATCGATGTCTCTAACGCAGTGGATACATCCGCACCTTTGGTTGGCTTACAAACAAATGAATCGTGGTTTGTTGTTCTCGTTGATTTCGAATCGAATCAACTGAACAATGATGCAAAAGAACAAATCCAATCTGAATTTCAAGAGTATTCTGGAGAGTATTTTACCCAGGCGCTCGGTCAAGAAGTGATTGTGAACATCACCATACACGATGAAATCATACGAGCACCAAAACCGCTCTCAGCTTACGGTGACGATGGACAATACGGTCGAGATTATGGCGATGGCACTGAATTCCTACCAGCCATACTTGCAAAACATGTTGTCGAATCCATTGATGAAGCAACATTATCGGATTACGATCTCAACGAGGATGGAGTTGTTGATCGATTTCTCATTCTCCATTCAACACTTGCTCAAGAACAAGGTTCTGGTTCATCCAATCGTATTTGGTCGCATTTCACATCCTTCTCAGAGCCCATCAAAAACGGAGATGTTTCGTTTGAACACTATACGATGTCGTCCATGCGACATGGAATCAATGGATTTGGAACGATTCTGCACGAAATGATGCATCAGTTTGGAGCATACGACCTTTATCCAGTTCACGATTCAGGGTACTCGGGTTCATGGAAAGGCATTGGTGTTTGGGACATCATGGCAAGCGGTAATTGGAACGGAGGAGGTGACACCCCATCTCTGCCAACTGGGCCCACAATGGCTGCCATTGGTCATGGAGCAACGCGTGAAGTATCCCTCGAATGGCCATCAAATTCTCCTAGTCCTTGCATTGGCCCAGTCATCGCATTGGACGAACGAACCAATGGAGGCGATAGGATTCGCATACAGGTGTCCAATGATGAATTCATTTGGATTGAGAAGCGAGTACAACAAGGGTATGATGCATCGTTGCCAGGAGAAGGTGTTCTCGTCCTGTTCGAAGACTTTGCGGCTGGCGATTCATCACATAATGCGATGAACATTGACCAACGAAGACCATACCTCAAAACGATCGAGGCGGATGGCAACCAAGAGCAGTTGCGTGGTGTTAACGATGGTGTTGCAAGTGATTTGTTTCAGCCAGGTGATGAATTTGGTGAGCGTGGCATTCTCATACGTGACCACGACGGCATCCTCGTTCCGTGGTATGCCCGAGTTGTTGAGGATCAAGGACAATGGAATCTCGAATTCCATTCCACAAATTGCTCGCCATCAACACGTATCGATTTCCCAAATTTTGGTACAACACTCCTCCAAGAAGACCCACTTATGTTTGAGCAAACGCCGAGTGGTTCAATGGAACCATGCTGGGGTATGCTCTACGGTAGCGATGGTCGTCAAGTCCTATTTACAAACGATTCAGCAATAGGTTCGAAACATTATGGGACATTCTCAGAGGTTGGCATGATTGACTCTACAGCAACGTTCACTGGTACCATACAATGTGGGGATGATGTCTTTGATGTACAAACTTCCATCACAACACTTGGCTCGATTCCTCTACCAATCAGTATGCGTCTCGAGGAGACAATACCAGTGGTTGAATCGAGTACACTCAGCATACCGTACATAGGCGAAGGAATTGGTACTGCAGAATACACGATTGAAATTGATGGGCCTCTGTCACGCATTGCCACAGCAGAACCGACTGTGGCGATTGAAAATGGCAATGGAACCATTGTGTTGAACATCGATCCACAAGGACTCCTACAAGACAACATGTATGTTATGGGAACGGTTCATCTCAAATCCTTCAACGGTGAATCATGGACAATTGATGTTGAGCTCAAGGCTGTTCAAGACGATAAATTACCATTGATTGGAGATCAATCCTTCGTACTTACGCTCTTCTTCCTCATATTCACGGTGTGGTTTGCTACATCTCTGTTTGCACGCACATCAACAAAGAAAGAACACGACCAAAAGGAAGATTACGAGGTTGAGGAGTTCTTACCTGGCGACCATCTTTGAATCCTCAGGTACTTCCATTCATCCCCCGCTGGGATAGCACAAACCCACTGTTTGTGAACCCCCTCGGCTAGACGAACACTCAAACATACACCTTCCCATGTTGTTGCTGCCTCTTTGTGTGGTTGAATCAACCATGGTGCATGTGATTCGTTGAGATCACCATCGTACACTCTCCAACGACATCCATACTTGAACCCGGGTCGGAGCAACAACCCACGATTCAGAAGGTCATTCATCAATAGAGATTCTTCTGAAGGTGGCGCACTTTCTACAATGATATGCTCGATAAAAGAATCCTCCTCCTCTCGTAACACCCTTCCAGACATATGCTCAACACCGATTTGTTGCCAATTCCATGGTGTTTGTAGACCGACATAACTTCCTGATTCCGTGGGTGTTCGATCGTTCCATTGATTGAGGAAATTCGTCTTGTCGGATTCACTCAAACCACCCCAAGAGACCAAATCACCACTTGGGTTGATTAAGTCGATTTTGTACATCGTCACATCCAATTCGTCGTCGATGACAAACAATTCCGAATCGATGTTCATTTTTTGGGACTGGCGGCACCATATGAGCAGATCGTTCCAATCAAGAGCGTCGTGCGTGGTTGCAATTGAAACAGATGACTGGTGGTCATCTTTGAGATGATTCCGGTCACGATGCCAACGAACAGCCCAAGAAAGGTGTAGCAAATTAGCTCGGTTAAAGGAAGGCACAATCAGTTCTCACCCGTTGCGTCCAAAATCCAGTATGATGGCTTCATAAATCAGGCGTGGGTTCTTCTCAAGTTCTGATTCAAGCCAGGATGCATTGGGCAATGGAACGTGTCGATGCCAATGACAAAACAGAAC
Source organism: Candidatus Poseidoniales archaeon (assembly GCA_012270265.1). GTDB lineage: Archaea > Thermoplasmatota > Poseidoniia > Poseidoniales > Poseidoniaceae > MGIIa-L2. The sequence continues at coordinate 607 of JAAXIR010000056.1, read as the reverse complement.
TTCTGAGGCAGTCAATACGATCGAACCGTCCTCAAGACGACGACCAAGTGCACTTTTTTCATACAAACGGGTCGAAAGTGGTGGTTCTATTTTCCACATGTCTTCAAAGGTTGTAGGTGGTTGGATTTTTTGTGTTTCATCCCAACCAATGTTGTCCAAATCAAGTGAGCGCGTCGTTCTCGCACGAGGCTTGAACTTTCGACGCTGCCGCACCATGAGAGACCCTCGTGTAACCCACATATTGTTGCGTCTATGACCGATTGTCCTAAGGACTACCATGAAGACAACAGAATGGGGAGCGGTATGGTTAGCGGGTTCTTAGGAACACTTACCACTGAAGAACGCACGTTGCTCCATCTCCTCGACAATCAACTGCCCGAAAACAATTGGGAAGCTCCGATGGAACTTACCCAAGCAGGTATCTCAGCAGCCGTTCATGTGCAACGAAAACACGTTCCGAGGACATTGAAACGTTTGCAGGAGCAAGACTTCCTCAACACAACGAGTCGACATGTCCCCGGTGCTCGACAACGACGGCGTGTCTACTCATTGACCCCTGATGGTCGTGAACGTGCGCTCTCCATTCTCAACAGAATTAAAGCTGTAC
>JAAXIR010000255.1 GCA_012270265.1 Candidatus Poseidoniales archaeon | reverse complement strand
GGTAGGAGAGGACACCCTGAACGGTCACCTTTGAGCCTGCTTCGATCCATTCACCAGTTGCGGAATGGATTGTCATTCCGATTTGGTGATTCGAGTTTCCATAGTTGGGGTGGTCTCCAAGTCGAGCGGTACCAAATGATACGTCGGGAGCAATCGATTTCGACATGAATCCTGTCAGTTGAATAACCTGACCATCGTAATCTTCTGGGTTTAGGGCGACATCGGAAATAGCCAACAATGGTGCAGCAGGAATGTCTTCTTTGTCCCAATTCATTGCTCCGGCACCAAGTGCTTGTAGCCACATTCGTCCTTCGTACTCGATAACATCTCCGATGACGGTCACGTTTGTTCCTATGGGAGGTAATTCAGCAGGGCGATACCACCGCAATTCAACGACACCAGTGCCGTCGTCGATAATGGCATCAAGTCGATCATCACCGGAGTTGTATGGGTCTTCGACCCATGAAATCAATTGACCTTCAACCTTGACAACTTCGTTGATGTAATCGGTTAACTCATCAACATCAACAACCGATGGTTCACGTACCATGGCATACCAGTTGAGGGTAGCTACAAGGAACAATGAAATCGCAAACATGACCCACAATCGGGGTCCATTTGTCTCAGGATCGTCGGTCGATAATCGGGCGAGGAAGCCTTTGAGACCATCTGCCATGGACGCCCCTTTAGGTTGAGATGCATATCTCTTCCCCTCAATCATTATCCGAAGAGATGCCTTGAAATGGAAGGCAAGAACAGGAAAAGACATGCGAGACCGCGTGATTCGGGATGAAATCCATCGCGATGTTCTGGTTCCAGCACATCACGCACGCATCATCGACACACATGAATTCCAGCGTTTGAGAAACATTCAACAACTCTCAACCTGTGAGTTCGTCTTTCCCTCAGCAACGCACACGCGATTTGCACATTCCCTTGGGGCATACTTTCTCGCCGGTGAGTTGACTTCTTCTCTACAGGAAGTCCAACCTGGCCTGCTCTCGGACTCCGATGCCGAGTTGGTTCAAATTGGTGCATTGCTCCACGATATCGGCCATCCACCATATTCCCATCTCCTTGAAACACCGGAGGTCTTTGCAACCTTCCATTCCCACGAATACTGGGGTAGGATTCTTCTCGAGAGCGAGGAATCAGAGATTGGGCAAGTCCTTACTGATGTTCTCGGTGAAGAACGAAAGCAGCGTCTGTTTGCTCTTCTTGATGGGCAACAGGAGTGCAACGGAGTTCCAATCGCTCCGTTCCTTAAGGAAATCATCAGCAGTCAACTCGATGTAGATCGTATGGATTACATGATTCGTGACCAAGCCAATACAGGTGCTCAGATTGGTGGATTTGACAGTGCTCGAGTCATTCGTGCGCTGCGCGTCAACGATGAAGGTAGATTGTACGTGAAGATTTGGGGATTGCCTGCGATTGAGGCCTACCTCGTGACGAGATATCACATGTACAATCAAGTGTACTTTCACAAAGTCAACATGCTGACTCAATCTTACCTTGTCCGAATGCTTGGACGTGCTCGAAAGTTGGCTCAAAGTGGGGCGCTGGAATTGGATGGAGAAATCCATGAGATGCTTCTCAATGAATCACTGACGCCAGATCAATATGCCTCGTTGCATGATGCACACATTAAGGTCGCTATGGGCCGATTTGCGAATCATGCTGATGAGATTCTATCAGGTTACGCATCACGTTTGTTAGCTCGTAGAGATTACCATAAATCCTTGAGAATTCCTTCATTGACAACCGAGATGTTTGCGATGGTCAAAGATGAGGTTGCTGCTCATCTCAGTCAACAAGGATTCGATGCTGAACACGATCTCATCACCGCTTCTATTCGAAAGCGTGGTTACATGCCATACGAACAGGGCATCATTCTCGAGGATGGCCGCGACGCAGCAGAACATTCGCCGCTCATTCGGTCACTCACACAGTCCGATGAACGTATACTGGTATTCGTGCCTGAGGAAATCCGAGATTCATGCGAAGCGTTGGTTCGTGCCAAGACCAAGCCATCGCAATCATCCCTCGCAATGTTCGATTCGGCAAACTCATGAAGGTCCTGTTCTCAGGACGGTTTGGGGCCTGTAGCTTAGTTGGTTAGAGCACCCGGCTCATAACCGGGCGGTCAAGGGTTCAAATCCCTTCAGGCCCACTCCATTCGCTCTCTTGGGGGACACTTCACGACACAATGGTTATGAGGGTCGATAGGGTGGGTAAGGACAGTGAGCACGATGTCAACCCGTAAGAGCACCTTTACCGTTCTACTGATTTATCTCGCATCCTTGTTGCTGGTAGCCGTACCTGCCCAAGCACAAGTGCCGACTGCTGCTGTATCGATTACATGCCAGCCTGCGGAAATCAAGGTCGATGTCAAGCCAGGTTCAACGTTGGTTGGTTTCACGACCTGTACAGCATCGAATCCAACGCAATACATCGAGAAGATCGCCCTCTCCGTTACCTCGGATGGTTTGGCAGCGGCTGCGCCAGGTGACATTTACGTTGGTCCGAACAGTGAAGAGGACTTCCAAGTTGTTGTTCGTGCACAACCGTTCATGACAATGCAAGCACGCAGTCTTGTCGTTCAAGGAAGCGTCCAAGAGATCAGCGGTGTACCTCCGCTCAACGTTGCAACCTCTGGTGCTTCGATGATTGTCTCCATCACCCAGTTTGCTCTCCTCCAAGTCGAAGCGGTTGAACCCTTCGTTCAACTAATGCCAAAGACCGACAAGGACTTCGAATTCAAGGTCTACAACCTCGGTAACCAATACGATTTCATGAAGGTCGGAATCTCTGAGAACTCCCGTGAAACGCTTGAGGATGCTGGCTTCAACATCAACATCCCAATCAGCAAGGTCAACGTCGAGCCAATGGTCGCTCCAGCAAAGGTACGAATCCAAATTCGAACGCCGAAGACACAAGGTTGGACCGATGCATACCACACTCTCGACTTCTATGCTGAATCCGACTTCTCCTGTAAGAACGGTGGTTGCGATCGTGAATCACAAATGATCACCATTTACGTCCGTGGTATCTACCTCCCCGGCTTCGAAATCATCCCTGCTCTATCGATGGTTGCTCTCGCAGCAGCAGTAGCAGGTCGGCGTTTCATCAATGCCGATGATGAAGAAGAAGAGTGGCGTGAAGCCGCTCCCGGTCTGTAACCCACAAATTAAGACAAAAGCCATCCCTGATGGGGTTGGGTTCATAACCTATCCATGCGAGGGTTCTATGAGTTGAGAATATGAGTGGACTTTTGAGTAAAGCTACTGCAGCAGAAGAAACAACACCCTCCAAACCTGCCGAGGAGGAAGCCAAGGCCGACACAAGCGCACTTGCTCAAGCCATTGAGCAAAGCGAGGGTCCAGATATCTCAACGATCTTAACCTCCGTTGGATGGGCTGTCATCGTCATTGGGGGTCTACTTTCGCTTCAAGGTGGAGCCTGGGGTTTGATTGTTGTTCTCGGTGTTTTGGTTATCGGTATCGGCGCGCTTTATGCAGGCCAACACATGTCAGAGTCTGGCGTAGATCCAATGCGCATGGGTGGTGCTGCTGTTCTTGCAGTTCTTCTTGCTGCGGGACCATATGGGGTCTCGATGTTTATGCCTGAAAGCGGCTCATTCGGAATCAGCGATCTTGAGCTTAAAGAGGAGTCTGACGAGATTTCCTTCCGAGTCATTGGTTCTGCAAACTCTGTTGATGCGGTCATCACTGCGGATGGCGTGGAAAAGTGGTCGAGTTCTAAGGAACTCTCGCAAGAATCTGCCCGATTCACAGTTCCTATCTCCGAAATCTTTGTTGGTAATGCATGGCAGTGTAATTCTGGTAGTTGCCCAACAACACCAGCGATTGAATACATGATTTCTGTGACCAGTGGTGAAACCACTCAAACAATCGACATCAACCCCGAATTTATGACAAGAGAAGTTTTGGATTCTGGTGTGAAAATTACTCCAGTTACCAAGACTGAATCGAGCGGTTCAGGACAACAGGGCACTACAACGACCGAAATTGATCGAATTGTACTCGAAATTATGGCCGGATTACAGCCAACAAGCCACGAACACCTCGATGGTGGAGGGCACACAGATGCAAATGGTATCTGGGTTGAAGGAGATTACACACTTGAGATGGTCATTATGCGCGGTAACACTGTTGTGTATGGCCAATCGAGTTCACAGGGCTGTCCGAGCGCTACAGAAGGTTTCCCTTACATCGAAGTTTCAGGTACAACAGCAACCTCCTGCCGAGGAGATGCTGGTGTAAGCGTCAACGGGTGGTTTGCGATGCCAGGTCCTGCTACCGACACGGTAGGTACAGAGTACCTTGCCCTCGAATCATTTTACGATGAAGATGACTGCTACACATTCCAAGTAACGATTACAAATACCATTTCGAATGGGGATGAACTTGTTGTTGTCCAAGACGATGTAGCCTGGGAGCTCGATTTCGATTCCAACAAAGAAGGTCCTTGGGACATGAACACCTGCTAAATTCAATCATTTCCGATGATTGGATTGCCATCGGCATCTAGCCATTCTTCTTGTTGCTCAGAGGACTCTGATTCAACAGCGTTTTCGGATTCCATTTCGGGTAATCCGGCTTCTTCTGAAATATACTCCTTTGAAGTCTCCTTGGTTGCTCGAACTGCAATAATCGCCGCAAAGACAACGACCATCAGGATGATGCCTGAATAAAGAACGATTGGTAACTCTTCAACCTCTTCAGCAGTTGTGAAGGACACTTCTCCTGAGGTCATTCCAGCTTCACTCGCAATGAGGTTGCTGACAGGATCGAGCACATCCGGGTAGAGGAATTTGCATGTTAGTTGAACTGCTTCATCATCGTAATGATACCATGAGATTGGAACATCCTTTGTCTGGCCAGGTTCTACTGCCCAATTCGCAGTGTTTGCAGTTGTGTCAGCTTCATCATCGCCAACGTAGCAACGGACGTTTGGATTCACTGAAATTGAACCAGTATTGGAAACGGTCACCATGACACCGTGAGTCCTTCCCGTATCAGCAGTTGCTGCCTCTGGTTCGACTTTGTCGATACTGAGTTGAGGATAGACAACGTTGATGGTTGCAGTAGAGGTTTGAGGAGCGGCCATGTCGGCCACAAAATTGCCCCAGTTTGTTTCCACGGTGACCTTGATGTTAGCAGATTCCTTGCCATAGTATCCATTTCCATCGAGCCATTCAACGATACGCTTCTGCTCGTTTGTTCCGATGTTCACTTTCCAAGTATTTGTATCATCGAGATCGCCGTTGATGATGGTGTTGATGGTGCTCCCACTGTAGCCGATTCCAGTAGCGACCACTGTAGCAATGGGCGCATTCACAAACAATTCGCGTGAAGAGAGAAGTAGAATCCAAGCAACTGTATATA
>JAAXIR010000167.1:2831-5436 GCA_012270265.1 Candidatus Poseidoniales archaeon | reverse complement strand
TGTTGAATTTTCATGAACTCAACATGGATGGAATTGTCTGGTGCCATTAGGCCCTTGCATTCGACAACGTCTCCTTCACGGAGTTTCTGACTAAGTGTTGCAATTTGACCAGATTCCTTGAACGCAAGCAATCGTTGTTCAGGGGTATGAATAACCGTGTGACCTCCACGAAGAATTTCGATTCTCTCAACACGGCCCTCAATAGAATCATCCAGATGATCGTTCGTAGCTTGGTTTGTCTCAAAGACGAGCGAACCGATAACGGGTTCTGTGTTTGGTGCGTCCCGCAAGATCTGTAGTGCTTCTATTGCAACCTCCCTTGTCCATGCACGAATCCCAAACAAAACAGGTGAAACGCCTCTTGGTGCAAGAAGAGAGTCGCCCAAGCGGTCATCCCGACAGAGGAACGTGCCTTCCATCTGGTCAATCTGTTCAATGGCATTCCTATCCAATCGTCTCAACGCATTGGCCGAAGGTTCTCTCCAGGCAATTGCCTCGAATGTCGATTCATTGCCTGGCCAGAGAACTGCGAGTGTGGCTCCAATGCGTCCATGACCTCCCCAGGATTTGGTTGGGATTGGTAGTTGCCTGAGAGTAAGTTCCTTTCTCAACCCCTCTCTATAGATTTCAGAATCGCTGACTGATTCTGAAAACCAGACCATTCCAGGGTCGGAAGGGAATTGTTCCCGGTCGCTATGTTGGCTTGTTTGAACGATTCCTTTCAGTGCAAGGATATGGTTTCTCCAATAGTTGTCCAAGAACACGAGTAAACCTTGTTCGTCTTCTGTGTTTAATTCAACAGCAACTGCAGCGTTTCCACGAGTTCGCTGTTGAGCAAACGGCCACAAGCGAACCAATCGCGTCTGACCAACAACAACATGTTCGGGTAATGCTTCGATAAGCTGGAATAGAACTTCTGTGGTGCACCCACCCTGCAATGAATCCGTATCATCCAATCCGAGCCAACCGATGTTACCACCTCATAGGATCGTAGAAATCTCCGTTATCGTCGTCATCTAACACTCGCTCAATCACTTGCGGTAAGCCCAAACGATCCGACACTTCGAACGTTCGAGCACCTACAGCCCATCCTGCGCCCATGTCCGATTTTCGGTCACCGATCATGGCATCCAGACGATGCCATGGTTGAGGTTTTGTACCTGCCCAATCAATCCTACCATTGATTCTTCGTTCATTGCGTAGGAGATTGTTTCCCTGAACCAACATACCTGGCCAAGGTTTTCGACATCCACAACGATCTCTTGTTCGATGGGGGCATGTCATAATCACATCAATGATGGCATTCTCATCTTCTTCGAGAAGTTGCTTGCGAAGTTCTTCATGAATGGTGTGCAACCGTTCAACCGTCCACAGTTGACGCATGATCGGTGATTGATTGGTGACCACACAAACAGCGTAGCCCTTGTCACGTAATCGTGCAATGGCTTTACCGCTTCCAGGTATAATCTTCAGCTCGTGCGGGTGGTTGACGTAGCCATTGCGACCATAATTTAGAACACCATCACGATCGATGAATGCGATTGGCCCAGAGGCCGAACCAGAACCATCGGTAATGGGTCCTTCCATGCACGTTGGAGTTCAACCCAGTTGTTGGACTTAATGGGCAAACGTTTCTATGAGCACCCGTTCTGGGATTACCATGTTCCTTTCCAAGGAGGTTGCCACCATCGCTGGTGCACTTGGGATGGTTTTTCTTGCCATTTCATGGCACAGGCGTCACAATGAGGGTGTTTCACGAATCGCTCAATCTGGTTGGGTCCTCGTTGGCCTGTATTTCTTCAACGATTCGTTGTACTACTTTGAGCTTGAAGACCTTGTTCTCACCATCATGACTGCGCTTGCTTTGCCGCTTTCAGTTGCATTGGTGATTGCAGAAGCCCGCTCCTTGACCGAACGTGATCGAGCAGCACTCAATTGGGCACGTGGTTGCGTTGCGTATGCAGGGGGTCCATACCTACTGGTGGCCCACATACCATGGCTATCTGTCTTAGCGATATGGTTTGTCGCATCCCAAGTTGCCATGTTCCTTTCGTTCACTGGAACGGTCGACATCAAACTTGGTGAAACCTATGTCAATACCGAAGAAGGTCGATTTCTTTGGGACGATTGGGATGGAAACAAGTGGTTCATGACCGATGGTTTTGCAGAGCATCCGTTCCAGACAGAGCTGATCATGGCTGATGGTGGATTTATTGGTATCAACTTCGTGCTTGCCTGTACCGCTCTTCAATCGATGATCGTCTTCATTGGAGCAATCTCTGTGCTTGACGTTGATCGAAAGCGTCGGATTCGTGCTCTCTTGTTCACAATTCCAATTATCCACATTCTCAACTTGTTCCGTAATGCAGGACTTGTATGGATGCATCTCTCGTATCAGGGCTGGGAATATCTCGGTTTGAGTATGTTCGAGTTTGGACATTCGTATGCTGCCCGCATTGTTTCGCTCTTTGCCATGTTTGTGATGGCGATTGCAATGTTTGAGCTTCTTCCTGAATTGCACAGACACATCCTCCGACTGATGGATTCAGCCGGTTTACGAAAGAGAAAATCGAAGACTAGTCGTTGATCCAAGCGGAGTCAGGGT
>JAAXIR010000167.1:0-2821 GCA_012270265.1 Candidatus Poseidoniales archaeon | reverse complement strand
GTTTGGTGGATATTCGATGTGTTCTCGACCGTTTGAATCCATCATTCCCATCAGACTCGCTGCAGGCTGGTCTTCAACAGGTTCTGGTTCAAAACTGGCTTCACCAAAGTCGTAGATGGGTACGCTTGATGGTTGAGCAGGTGGTGCAGTTTCGTTCACCATACTCGATTGAAATACCTCTCTACCTAACGAGGGCGCAGGTGCGAGATTGTTCAACATCTGCTCAGCGAACGCATCCGTTTTGTTCCATTCTTGGTCCATGTTTTGTCCTGAACCTCCTCCGCCGCGAGCGAAGAGAACCATCAGACCAATCAAGACGATGAGAATCGCCCCACCTGCACCATAGAGCATATCGTTGGCTACGCTTGGGGCAAAGTCAGCATTGTCGCCAATACCATCGCCGTCAGCATCCTTTGATTCACTTGGGTCGTTTGGGAACTGATCATCGATGTCAGGAATGCCATCCCCATCACTGTCGAATGGGTTGTATGTTGTTGTACACGTTGCCATTGACTTTTCAATCTCGATGAAATCAATGAGGTCGTCCTCGTTCATGTCGAGTGCTTCGATATCAATGTCGTTCTTGAACGGCAATGATGCAAAGAACTCTGTTGCAGTTTTATCTGGAAGTTGTTCCATGAAGAGATCAAGTTCGTTTTCACAGTTACAAACAAATGCCAATACCTCGGTGAATTCAATCAACCCATCACCTGAAAGGTCAATGTCGTTGAATTCGACATCGCCGGGTGCACCTGAGCGGCGGAACTCGTCTGCATTCATCATACCGTCACCGTTGATATCAGAATCTTCAAAGAAATCTTCCAATCCATCATCGCATGCGATGATTTCTTCAGGTTCAGGTTCGGGCTCTGGTTCAGGTCCTGGACGATCATCCACCTTCCAGTAAGCGACAATGGATACATCCGAGAAGTCGTCTTCTGCGATGACAGTGATATCGAATCGCCCTGCTCCAGGGGTGAAGCTGTACAACACTAGGGATGTACCCTCTGCGTAAGATCTGAACTCTTATTCGAAAATGTCCTCTTCAAGGAAATCGAACTCATCGAAATCGTCGAATCCAAAGAAATCACCGTAGTCGACTTCTCCATCGGCGGTGATGTACAACGAACCTTCTCCACCGTATGTCGTGATGATGAGTTCTTCTGCACGGGATTCGAGATCGACATAGAAGTAGAGTTCTTCTCCAGCTGGAGCACTGAGTCCATCGACGTCCTCATCATTGAACAATTCAATTGGCGTACCATCGTATTCCCAAACGTAGAGATCCTCGAAGGATGCTGTGATTGAGACACCACTGAACACACTTTCTGAATCGAGCATGATGTGCCACTTGCCAGGGGTTGGATTGTTGAATCCGATTTTGTCTCCTGCACCAGGCGCTGCTGAGTGATGATCAGCCTCGCTTGCAGTTGGTGTGTTCTCATATCGCATGTGCAAGGTTGCCTCGCCAAACCCACCGTCCAAATCAACCTCCAGTCGCTCCGTACCAGTTGGCACCTCGATGAAGAAATACTGGTCAAGTCCATTGTACCCACTCATCGGACCGTAGGCAATACCATCTTGCAATTCGATGGCCGTTGACGGATCAGCGTTGGCGGGTGCGTACGTGAAATCAGCGACGATTGTGAAATCAGAGGCCTTGCGATAGGTGAAGGCTGTGATGTAGTAAATTCCAGGTTCTACATCGAACAGATTGACTTCTTCCCCATTTCCATCATTCGTCGACCAAGCGATGTTGCTTTGCTGCATCCCTTCACTTGAAAACTCATCATAGTACGGTTCTTCGTAATAGTAGTAATTCGGGTCGATTGGTCCTCCGGAGGAGAGAATGAGGTCGATGTCGCCTTTTCCACCGTAGGTCTCAATCTTGAGTTCCGTCAGTGAATCTGTAACATTGACGTAGTAATACTCCTGTGATGCATCCCAACTGTTACGATCGGATGCAACGGTTTGCGACGTGATTGGGACACCATTGAACAATTGCGTCATTTCATCGAGGCTTGGGGGTGCTGCAGCAACTTCCCAAGACGCAATGATTTCCAATTCCTCAATGTCTTGTTTGGCAACAACGGAATACCACATGACGTCGTATTCAGGCCATGTCCACGAATTGAAAACGGATCCCCAATAACTGGTTAGCTCCATGTCGTAATCCCATGGTGCAGGTATGCGGTCGTAACCAACGTACGCGTCGAAGAGCATGTTTTCTTCGTACTCCCAATCATCATAGAATATTTCAGACCACGAATAGATGGCGATATCCGTCATGAAGGTGTACTCATCAAGTTCAGCATAGAACAACAGTGTGTCGCCTTCCTGAATGTTCTCCAAGACAAGGAATTCATCGTTGGGGAGTTCGACTGCTTGTGCAACGATCGAACCATCTGGCATGACCCAATCTGCTCCATGAATTGTTCCAACACGATTCATTGCTGCATCGTTCAATGCATCACCAGTGTCGCCTCCTTCACCTTCCCAGAAGGTCCAGTGGCTGATTGGTTCCCACATATCGTTCTCATAGGATGAGATGGTGACGTCGTCGATGATTCCCTCAAAGTGGTAGCAATCGCATCCTGCACCCATTCGAGCGATGTACAATTCATCGCATGCATCGCCGGATGTGAAGCAATCATTGGAACCAAAGTCTCCCTCCGGAATGTTGGCATCTTCAGCGGAAATGTTCCCTGCTGGGACTCCATCAATGGTGAACATTCCACCAACGCCTTCGGTAACGTATACGCCAATGGAGTGCAATGTGTTTTCTGTAATTCACATGTTGGATGTTGTGTGGTTATATAGA
>JAAXIR010000232.1 GCA_012270265.1 Candidatus Poseidoniales archaeon | reverse complement strand
ATGACGAGTGTTGTCAGCACAAGCTTCCGCTCATGTTCTGCATCTGGGAATTCGACTTGGTTGAGCCATCGTTCGATGCGTTCGTGATCATGAGCGCTTGAGGATGGGGTTAGGTCGTCAATGCAGCGAGAAAGAACCGAGAGTTGGATGCGTAATTTCTGTTGCCCATCATGGAGTTCAGAAAGAATGGTTTCAAGATCTTGCAGGGGGTCTTTCTTTCCTTCAAACTGTGCAATCTGCATACGTATGTTGGCAAGTTTGGGAGAATTCTGGCCTTGAATGTAGGCCTTTGCAACATCAATCTCTGCACGATTGAGGGCGTGTTGTGCTGCAAGTTCAATCAAATCGATGTCTTCTGAATTGCTAACCAGTGCTTCATCGAGTAATGTTGCGAACGCACCAGAATAGGATGACATAAGCCCGTTTGCTCGGGAAGAGAGATGATTCGATACGTCTGTTTCACCCCGTTGAATTCGGTGATGCAATTCAAGAATCGATGCCAAAGCGTCGTTCTGTTGTTCCCAGTGTGTAATCGCCGAACCATGAAGTACGTCAAGCTCCGATTCATCGAGCGAAGACTTGCACACATTGCGAATCAAGTGTTGCATTTCCATTGCCGCATTCTTGCTGCCCCACCGAAGCAAGGTATGTTCATCGAGCAAGGCAACATCGTTTGGCTCAGGCATTCGTTCTGCTGGAACAGGGAATGGTAACACCAAGAACGGTGACATAGCATCATGGACATCTGCCGATGCTTCACCAAGAACAACCTGATCAACATAAGCCCGAACGTCCAGATTCGTCTCTGGGAGTGGTGTTGATGAGTCATTCAGAAGAATCGCCATAGGGTGCAAACCTAACTCATCAACGATTGTCTCACGCTCATCACCAAGTTCAGGATTGAGTAGTTCAATCGCATCTGTTTGCTCGAGAGGCCCCAATTCGACATAGGTTCCATCGATGGAAAACGTGTCACGGTCACGACCTAACAACATGAAATGAATCGAGTGGTTCTCAAGCGCTTTGAACAGGCTGGAAAACGAATCTTGATGTCTTGAAGAGATGCTATGGACGTCGTCAAACACCAATGCTACATTCTCGTGTTGGAATGAGGATGCATATCCTTCAACATCCAGAATCTGAGACGCATCAGCTTCCATCCGCTTCATGGCTTCATGGACATCACAGTACGCATCGAGTTGAACCCAGTGAACGTTCAGGTCCTTCTCAATCAAATCTTCAGCAACTCTTCGTGCAAGTGTAGATTTCCCAATGCCCGGCATTCCTCGTAGGTGTACCGGCACTTTGTTTTCGAGAGCGTCTCGAATCAACCCCAGTTCGGAATGGCGTCCATGTACATGTGTGTATTCTGGAAGTTGTCCCTTCAATTTTGATGAAGATCGTGCACGTCGTTCGGGAATATCCTCTTTGTGTGAATGGAGTTGGTTGCGTCCTGATTCAGTAATGTGCACAACTTTGCGTTTCCTTCGCCCTCCACCGATGACGTGTGCCTGTCGAGTCAAGAGAAACCCTTCCTCCTCCAAAACAGACATGGGTTGAAACAGTGCTGAACGTACGACACCAATTCCGTCTGCGATGCCTTCGAGGGAAAGGCTACGTGGCACATCCCATGCCCCTTCAAGCGTTGATGGATGCTCATCCAACCAACGCAAAATACGCAGCATGGCAGGCGATAGCATCTGAACTCATTCCCTTCTGCACAGCCTTGCATTTGATGTTGTCCTCTTGATGTTCAAAAGAGACAATGCAGGTTTTTTTGACCTATGGACGCAAGGATTCAGTATGGCGGTCGATGCAGCATCCATCGATTTGCCTGCCTCACCTGGCGTCTATCTGTTCAAAACGGCTGAGGGTCGAGTGTTGTACGTCGGTAAAGCAACGCGTTTGAATGAGAGGATTCGGTCATATTTTGCGACCAATCCTGATCGACACATGATCCCCGAATTGGTCGCTCGAGCAGATGATGTCGAATGCATCGTTACGACGACACCGCAAGAAGCATTGATCCTCGAACGCCAACTCATTCGTGAACACAAACCTCGATTCAACTCCATGCTCAAGGATGACAAATCGTATCCCTATCTTGTGTTGACGAACGAAGAGTTCCCTCGCATCATGTACACGCGTCATCCACCGAAGAAAGCCCATCGATGGGGTCCGTTTCCAAATGCGGGAGCTGCAAAGCAAGTCATGCAACTATTGAGGAGGCATTTCGGGATTCGCGATTGCAAAGAATTGCTTCCACAAGGATGTCTTGCCATGCACATTGGACTCTGCACAGGACCGTGCATCGACGGTGAAGGATATGCTGAGCAGGTTCGAGCCGTCAAGAAAATTCTCGATGGTGAAGCAACAGAACTGCTTGAAGAACTCGGCGAAAAGATGGATGTGTGCTCAAGCGAAATGCAATTTGAGCGGGCAGGCTACTACCGTGATCTCATTCGTTCCATCCGCACCACCATTGGACAGCACGTTGTTTCAAGCAAATTGTATCGTGATTGTGATGCCATTGGATTTGCTGAACAAGGCGATCTCGCTGCACTCGTCGTTCTTCATGCCGACGATGGTGTCGTCAAAGGACAAGAAGTCTGGCCATTCGTTCATCGTGGCGATATTGGTGAAACTGTCAGTCGTTTCATCAGCGAACACTACGTTCACCGCAGGCCTCCACGGTTGTTGCTCACCCCTACGCCATTGCTCGATGGCTTGCAACAATGGTTGGACGAACGTCGAGGTGCTTCCGTTGAGGTTCGGACACCTATGCGCGGAGACATGGTCACGCTGCGGACACTTGCCGACCAAAACGCCGAGATTCAAGTCTCACGACTTGCAAACAAGTCGAGTGGATCGCTTGAGCAACGAGCAGCTGATGAAGCTGCACGATTGCTCGATGTTGAACAGATGAACCACGTCGTCTGTTTCGATATGGCTCAATTGCAGGGCGATGAACGCGTCGGTGCAAGTGTTGTTCTTCGGAATGGACGTCCCGCCAAGAAGGAGTACAGGACCTACATCGTCAAGGGAGATGCAATGGATGACTTACGCATGATGCGTGAAGTTGTTGAACGATGGTTGAAGCGGCAAGAAGAATGGCCTGATGTGCTCCTTCTCGATGGTGGAGAAACCCATCTCTCGACAATACGTTCAATGTTGGACGAACACGGTGTTCAGGATCGATTCATTCTTGCAGCGTTGGCAAAACGAGAAGAAACGCTCCATCGAGAAGGGCACGAACCAATTGTACTCGACCGCCGGGGGCGTGTCTTTGTTCATGCACGTGATGAAGCACATCGATTTGTCAACACCTTCCATCGGAAACGTCGCAAAAAGAGTCGACTGGGCGACCCTCTCGAAAACGTTCTCGGTTTAGGTGCAAAGAAGCTGCAATCACTTCTGCGTCATTTCGGTGGTCGTCAGGGGATCAACAATGCCAGCATTGAGGATTTGAAAACCGTTCCAGGCATTGGCCCCTCTCTTGCAGAGCGTATTCATGAAAGCCTGCATCGCTAGGGCTGTTCAGGTGGGTATTGCATCGCCTCAAACGGATCGATGCCTTCCTCATATCCACCAACTTGTCGATCGACCAGCCCTGCCATTTGAGCAAAGTCCGATTCGGACAATCCCATCTTCTGAGCCTTGTACAGAGAGTTCTTCGATTCTCTTGCAGCTCGCTTTTTCTTCTTCTTCTTTCGACGTCGCCGAATCAAGAGAATCAACAAAATAACCACAACAGCCGGATAGGCCCAGAACTGACCAAGTAGGTACAACCAGGTAACTTGCAAGCGAAGTGTCACTTCATCATCGAGACCATCGGGCGGAATCGTGTAGGTAATGACTTGACGACCTTCAGCATCCTCGGTCACAATCATGTTCCCCTGAGCAGATTTAGCTTCCTTAGCAATAATGCCCTTTGGCAACGTGAAACTGACGGGGCCTGTGAGGTCAAATTCCGTCTCTTCATGGATGGTGGTATCCCACGAACCTGTCTCGAATGTTAGGGCCTCTTGCTCGAGTGGAGGGAATGTGACACCTTCTGATGAAACAACACTTGCTACCATCATCGACGACATCTCATCGACCATCATGACCATGGGTTGAAGCAGTGGTGAACGGAAAGCACCACTGATGTCCTCGGTCAATAGTGAGAGGGTAATTGCATCTGGGTCACCACTGAACAAATCGCCCCATGGGCTTGAGACAGCCAATGTAAATCGTACCTTTGGAATCTTGAGACTCACGCTGAGTCCAACATCATCGGATACGATGGGGCCGGGAGTTCCGAGACCTGCAAGGCTCGTTTCGATTGAAAAATCACTAATGTCTACGGCCGAAAACTCTGGCCCTTCTTCTATGTCCTCAAGTCCCTCCGCAACGAGATGAATTTCAGAGGTGAGAATTTCCCCCACATCGGTTCCGAATTGCATTAACCCATCTGAAGTAAGTTCGAAAACAAGTTGACGTGACGCAGGACAATCCGCGAAAGCAGTATCTGGTTCAAGGCATCGTTCGATCTTGATTGGTTTATCACTACGACTCATGATGTCTCCAAAGAGCCGAATCAAGTCGCTTGGAATGACCTCCATGCGGACTGTTGTGTCATCGTTTACATCGTAATATCCCTGTGGGACAGCGATTCGATGAACAACAGCACTGGCTTCAAGGCCAAATTCAACCGATACAGATTTTGTCCATTCGTTGATGTCAAAAGTGTCGAAGTCGATGGAGAGGGATGTCGAC
Source organism: Candidatus Poseidoniales archaeon (assembly GCA_012270265.1). Classification (GTDB taxonomy): domain Archaea; phylum Thermoplasmatota; class Poseidoniia; order Poseidoniales; family Poseidoniaceae; genus MGIIa-L2. Next base: position 704 of record JAAXIR010000232.1, on the reverse strand, counting down.
ACACACGTCTTTTGTGTTTGCAAGCAGATGGTTTGACCGTCCTCATTGACGATGGGATGAGTGTAAGCCCATGGAGAAGGTCCTGCAATGGAGATTTCGTTTCTGTTTTCACCAGATTCAGCGTGTTCGAGGATGATGCGATCATCACCACCAATGGTCTCAATCCAACTTGGTAGAATCAGTTCGAGTGTAATCTTCGACGGTGGAAGGTCCGATGGAATCATGCTTTCGAGGAAGCCTGTATCGAGGACCGTTTCCAAGGAAAGACCGGCATCCATCAAGCGTCGAAGGTCCTCATTCGTGATGACATCAAAGTAATCGCTGATGGAGTACGTTTCGCCATCCAGTTCAAATTCCGAATCGGGAAGATTCTCTTGAATGAGGTCGAGGAGCCCAAGTTCGAAGGTATTGCTTGTTGAGCGCAGGTAGATTGGGTGATCGTACCCCATAGCGCTCGGCCCTTGGTTACAATACGAAATCGTGTTTGGTGGTGTTACTGTTTCTGAGCAACCAACGGAGTGACTGTAATTCAAACCACCAGCAGGACCTTCGATTCCATCCGCAACAGAATCGCTTACCCAAGTCAAGTCGCCCATCTGGATATCAGGCGCTCCCGGGATGGAATCAGAGAAGGCATCCCCAACCGAAGCGGCCGGGAATTGGTCGGTAAAATCGTCAAGTGGAGCAATGCCGTTCTCATACGC
>JAAXIR010000067.1 GCA_012270265.1 Candidatus Poseidoniales archaeon | reverse complement strand
TCCGGCTCGTCTTCTTCGGACAAGTCGATGAGTTTTGCATAGCATCCACCTTCGAAGTTGAAGACACCGTTGGCACCCCATCCGTGCTCATCATCACCGATCAGTGCGCGCTTTGGATCGGCTGAAAGTGTGGTCTTTCCAGTTCCGGAGAGCCCAAAGAAGATTGCTGTGTTCTCGCCATTGGTGTTGGCAGAACAGTGCATTGGAAGAATACCCTTCTTCGGTAGAATCAGATTCATGACCGAGAAAATCGACTTCTTGATTTCACCAGCGTAACGTGTTCCGCCGATGATCACTTCGCCAGCAGCATAGTTGACGATGACGAAGCATTGCGAGTTGAGTGCTTCATCATCGGCTTCGAAATGCGGTGCGTGGAAGACGGTGAACTCAGGTGTATGCGATGCAAGGTCTTCATCCGATGGTCGAATGAACATGTTACGAGCGAAGGTGCTGTGCCATGCATTGTGGGTAATGACCCGAATTGGTAGTGCTTCGCTTGGCTCTGCTCCACAGGCCAAATCTTGGACAAAGAGAGCGTCTTGTTCAGAGAGGAAGTCGACGACTTGTCCTCGCATGCGCTCAAACGTGGCAAGATCGGTGGAGACATTGACATCGCCCCAATTGACGTCGTCGTGCGTCGATGCTTCATCGACAATGTACTTGTCGTTCGGAGAACGACCGGTGCGCTCTCCGGTCTCGGTAACAAGTGCTCCATGAGCGCTCAAAATGCCCTCATTTCTCGACAAGGAAATGTCGATCAGTACGTCGGTATTGAGGTTCCAATGAACCTCGCCTTTGGCATTGATGCCGTGTGCCGAAAGAGGGGTTGATGTCGGGGTGGAGGTCTCCGCCATGGCTTTGGCTACCGCGGGCCCTCTTTGTCCCTTTCTCTTCAGCCGTCATAAATTCCCTGCAAAACATAGGGAATTGGAGAAGGTTTCAAACGGGACTTTGCTAGGACATTGGCATGGAGGAGGACGGTCAAGACCACGACTCAGTGGAAGACGATGTCCTCCGTCAGAAAGAATTCCGTCGAGGCGGTGGAATCGACCTCGGCCAGTTCATGATTCAAGAGCCTGAAAACGAGGACATCGTTGAAGAGGCAGTTCTAGAGAAGGAAACGGATGAAGCCGTTGGAGAGATTGCCTCCTTGTTCAGCTCTGAGGACGAGCAAACCGACGAGCCTGGTGCCATCAAGCGTGATGGAACCGTGGATGAAGCCGCAGCACCGGACAGTGTAACCGATATGGCTGTTCATGGTGAGCGAAGGCTCGGGTATGGCCTTCTTGCCGGAATGGTCCTTGTATGGTCCGTTTTAGGATGGGTTGTCGGAACAGCATTGCCTCCATTTCTTGGAGGACCGTTGCTCATCATCATGGGTCTTTCCGGATTGTGGGCTGGAGAGAAGTGGATTCCAAATCCAACCATGCATCTGCTCGGTGTGACATGGGTCATCATTTCGATGAAAATCCTCTACGGATTTGCTCTCGATGTCCATCACTGGGGATGGTTGGATGCTTCTCCGCTTGGTGCGGATCTTTCACTGGGTATCTTCTTGCTCGTCTTGATTGGCTTCAACATCCTCATCGCTCAGCGTCATGATGATGATGCCATTGCTGCACAAGCGACGTTGGTCTTGCTCGCACTTGGAAGCGCCACAGGGGCCTTGTACGACGAACTTGGTGTCGCAGGAATGATTCTGCTTGGCACCTTGTCCATGCACGGTCTGGCTCTTCATCGAAAATCTGGGAATCTTGCAAGTCTCGGTATTGCCGTCTCTTATCTCTGGATTGGTCTGCATGCCTTCTCCAACGATTGGACCATTGTCAGCATCCAGATTGTTTCCTTCGATGACGATCTTCTGTTGTTCATGCTGATGTTTGCTGTGACGGCAACCAACGCAGTGATGGCAACACAGTTCCACAAAGCGGACAATTGGTTCTCGGCAGCTGCGAAAGCCCTCGGTCTCGGCAAACCAGGTTTGTGGGCCATTTCCGTTGGCTTGGGAATGATTGGGGCGTTGCTTTCGATTGCAGCAAATCGCGATGAGACTGGATACGCACTCGCTCAACTGCTCCTACTCATGAGCGCCTTTGGTGGATCGTATCTCGCAGTGCGTGGTGTTGAATGGAAACGCCTCGCACCGTTCATTTTGTTCCCAGCACCGTTCCTGTTGATCCTCGTCATTCTACTCAACTTGGAGGTCTTCACCATCAACATCGCCAATCTGAGTGCGTACAGCATCTATGCGATTCTCACAGCTCTTCTCACATCCGTTGCACTACTTCGCAATCAGCAGGCTGTTTCAGATCACGTTTTGTGGATGGGTGGCATCATTATCGTCATCCTCCTGACCATCCTGATTCCGGCAGAAACCGACGGATGGCGACTTCTCGCCTCCCAAGCGACGGTCTGGCTCGGTCTTGCATGGCTCGGTGTCCAACGCCAATCCCCGTCCATCTCCGGCGTTGCTGTTTTGATGCCATGGGTTTGGTTGCTGATGTTTGCGACCGATGTTGAATCGCGTATGTTCTCGAACGATTTCATTCCTGTCGTTCTCGATGAGCAACATGTTGCAACATGGATGCTGCTGCTCATCGTTCAGCAACTCTATGTCAATCTCAGCCAAGGTCAAGCAACGTTGAATCTTGCTGGACGATTGGCAGGTTTGAGTGAACTCGGCGCTCGAGCCCGTGATTCTGGACTGTTGCAATTGTGGAACCTTTCGTTCGTTCTTTCCCTCGTTTCCGTATGGGGCATCACACGTGTCGGAGGCATGCCCGCTTGGGGCCTTATCGGCATCATGGCAGCCATTCTTGTGTTCCATGGCACATTGGTTGCACTTGGACAACATCGTGGCCAACCAAGAACAATGTTGGTCGCATGGAGCATCTTTGCACTCCACTTTGGATGGAAGTTCGGTCATACCTCGATGTTTGCTGCAACGATGGTTGCTGGATGTTCCTTGATGTTGGTTCATACCGATCGCTTCCTGAGTGACAAAGACAACGCCAAGCGAAACCAAACCAACAGCATCGTCACCTATCAGTTGCTGGTCATGAGCGCCCTCTTGGCCATTCCAGCATTGAGGAACGATGCTTCACTCGAACTCACCAATGCCGATTGGTTCCCACAAGAAGGACAAGATGCCATGATGATGGGCTTCATCTCTTTGGGAACGCTGTTCCATTACCTGAGTCGTGTCACAAAAATGGACAAATTGCTTCCACCAACACTCGCAACAGTCGCCATGATCGGTTTGATGTTGTTCACCGGTACTGCACTCGAACTTCAATTGCTGACCATCATGGCGTTGCTCAGTTTCGTCGGTTCAGGCGCTTACCTTGCCTTCCAAGGTGAATGGCGCTCAGGTATGCGTTCCGTTGCTCGACGCGATGAGCGATTGCGAGAAATCGAAGCCAAACAACGCACGCAGATTGCATACAATCAGACGAGCGAGGTGACCGGTGTTCAGTTCATCGATCCGAAGATGATCGAACTCGCTGAAAAGCAGAAGAAACGTGCCAAGCGCGCTGGTACCACGGGCGAGATGGATTTAGAATTGGGCGATATTCAACATCGCCCAAGCATCGTTCTGTCCTTCATTGGTGTGACTATTTTTGCTGCAACGTTCTTTGCCTATCTCAGTGGTTCAGGCATGCTTGCCTTGTTGCTGATGGGAGGGATGTCGTTCCTCTTCATCAGTTTGGCACGACTACGTGCCGACTCACTCAATCTCCGATTGATTGACGTTCTTGGTGTTGAAATTCCAATCGCCGTCACGATGGGTGGTTTGGTACTGGTTCACCTCGCTGCACGGATGACGCAAGGTACGGTGTTTCTCGATGAGCAGTTTGACTTGCTGATTCTCATTTCTGGCTTGGTTGCCTTGGCTGGTTTTGCTTTGGTCGGCCGAAACGATTTGGGCGTACGGATTCCGAACGTCCTCGACATGGTCATCGGTTTGTTGGTCATCGATCGTTTGTTCGGTGTTCTCGCTGGAGGTGAACTCCCGATTCCAACTCTGACGAATCCTCTCGAGTTTGATGAGATGTCATGGATGATTCCTGTCATCGGCAACGAAGTGCTGTTGATCGTTGCTGCTCTGCTGTGGAACTGGGTTGAGCGTGAACGTCAGAAACGCAACTTGCAAGACCATCGCGGGGCTCTAGGTCGCATCTCCTACGGTTTGTCCATCCTCCTTCTTTCGTTCGGACCAGCAGCCTTGGTCGCACTTACGCTGATGTTCTTGCGCGGATGGGAATGGAAGCAACCAGCCGTCTTGATGGTTGGATTCATCGTCCTTCCCGTTGCATTGAACGAACTCGTATGGTGGGTAGAAGATGAATTTAGTCTGACCTTGTTCGAGATGTGGATGTCATCCGTTGCCATTGGAACGCTCGGTCTTGTCGCTGGAGGAGTTGCAACCTACACCAATCAGGGTCTATGGGTTTCAGCGTCGCTGTGGGTTGCTCAGGTGCTCTTCATCATCACTGGACTTCTCTCACCATCGCTGCTGTTGTTCGTTCTGTTGACGCTCGCCATGTCCACAACGTCGTGGGTGATTGGTGTCCTTACCTTGCGTCGGGGATGGCGTATCGTTGGATTCTTCAATCTCGTTCTTGCTTGGATTGTTGCTAGCGTGCTCATCTTCCAAGGTATGACTTCACTCGCAGCTCTTGCTTTGCTGCTCGCAACTGCGACCTTGCTTGCCATCATCACCTATCTAACGCAATCACGCGACGAATTGCTCGCATCTCAGTAAGCAACGGGATTGAACGTTCGCAACAAGAGATTCTGAACCGATCGCATCAGCAGCATGGCATCAAAGCCAGGCTCAGGCTCGGAAAAGCGCAGACTGATGCTCGTCTTCTCTTGGGTTCCACTGTTTCTCAATCCGAAACTAACGTCCATGCCATTGAATTGGCAACGAAGGAGCATTAAGTTCGACTCGCCTTCCAAACCCATGCGTTGCCAGTTTCCAACGTCACCAGCGAGTTCCAAATGGGTTCGAACCATTCCCTCGACCGTATCGGCAAGTTCGTTTCGACCGTCCCACATCCAACGGTTTGGATTCTTGACGCTCAGTCGCTTCTTCCATCCTTTTTGCATGGATTCGGTCCCTGCCGATTCGAAGGCAAGCAAAGCAAGAAGCAAGGTCATGGATCCATCTCCGACGAGGCTCCATCGATTGGGTTCAGATGGATACGGTGATGGAAGAACAATATGACCTGAATCCTCGATGCCGAAAAGGAGCGGTTGCTGTTCCTGAACTGGCACGTGTGGGGCAAGGGCGTGGGACAGCCATCGATCGCCACCCGCCGTCTCAAAGCCCTGCATGTTGGCATCCACTTCGATGTTGGACAGAAGTTTGAGATTGGACTCAATGCTTGCAGCGACCTTCCATGCCTTTGGAGACTCCCGGAGAACGGCCGCCGCGCGATCGTAACCAACGCCCGCGGCGACACCATCTGGGGTTTCCCGGACT
>JAAXIR010000291.1 GCA_012270265.1 Candidatus Poseidoniales archaeon | reverse complement strand
AACCGATCATCAATCCTGCCCTGAGAAGCGCTGCGTGACGTTTCTTCCGCAGGAGTTGTTGCCACGCCAATCGGAACGCAAGCAATCGTCGTGGAGAGACGATGGCTTGAACACCAAACAAACTCAAAAGGCCAAACATGAGGCCGCCAACGAATCCATTCATCGATGTGAAACCAAGCCAAATGAGGATGAAATACGAAAGAATCCCATCAGCCAGTGGTGCAAGAACGATCAGTGCTCGAGCCCCTCTCGAGCACCCCTTGCGCAAGCCATATGCTGTCACACACGCTCCTACGATCAGAAGAAGCGCAAGCAGCAGCACAAGGAGCACAACTATTCCTCCTCGACAACATCCTCAAGGAAACGCCCATCGGACATCCGTCGGATGGAATCACATTGCTGAGCAATTGATTCGTCGTGTGTGACAATTAGGAAGGTCGTATTTCCGACTCGGCACAGCGTACGGAGCAGTTGAATGATGGACGCTGAAGTTTCTGCATCCAAATTTCCAGTTGGCTCATCACAGAGCACAATTGCAGGCCTGTGAACAACGGCTCGAGCAATCGCAACCCGCTGCTGTTGACCTCCTGATAATTCAGCAGGTCGATGTTCGAGGCGGTCACCAAGACCGACAGCAGTGAGCGCTTTCGTTGCCTCTTTTCGAGCCTCATTCGCAGGGGTTCCTTGAATGAGCAATGGCAACTCAACGTTTTCCAATGCGGTCATGACCGGAAGGAGATTGAATTCTTGGAAAATAAAACCCATGTGCTTTCCACGTACCCGCGTGCGCTCGTCATCGCTCGACCCGTAGAGATTCTCTCCGTTGATCATCACGGTTCCTGAATTGGGTTCATCGATTCCTGAAAGGACATTGAGTAGCGTGGTTTTTCCACATCCAGACGGGCCCATGATGGCAACCATCGAACCTTGTTTGATCGAAAGGGACACATCTTGAACTGCCTGAATCACCGACTCACCGGACTCGTACAATTTCCAAAGCCCTTCAGCACGTAGTGCGAACGCCATGAAGTTCCATACGGCTACGTATTGATAAACTGCCGCATCAACCTTGGTCCATGTCAGCAGGATACGTGCGCGTGCTTGCATTCGGGCCCATTGCAGAAGCGATTGGGTCTCGCACAACAAAAGTCGAATGGCGAGAGAATCTCAGTATCGAGGAAATTGTCGTTGAATTAGACATGGGTCACTGGCTTGGTCAAGGCCTCGCTGTAGCCTTGAACGGAGAGCGATGTCCTGTCGATGTCCATTGCCAACGAGGAGACGAAGTGGCGCTTCTTCCTCCGGTATCCGGTGGCTGAATCACAAGAATGCACGTTGCATGATGGCAAGTCTTGAAAGCCTCAACCTCTAGGGCTCCTTGGGGAACAGCATGGCGTTTAGTCCTGGACCGCTTGAAATCATTATCCTTCTTGGTATCTTTTTCATCCTCTTTGGAGCAGAACGACTCCCGAAGATGGCGAATGCCCTTGGACGTTCCAAAGGTGAATTCCACAAGGGGCTAAATGAAGCAACGACGGTGGCAACGATCACTGATCTTGAAGCGGGAGGTAAGACACCCGATCAAGTGCTCATGGATCGTGCAAAAGCCGTCGGCATTGACCCTACGGGAATGGCTGTTGATGAACTTGAAAAGAAAGTCACTGCCCTTGAATCCCTCAACGATGAAGAGTGATCAGGCTCGCTTGAGTTTCATCGGAGCTCCGCATCGATCACAGGCTTTCACATCATCATGCTTTGAGCGATAAGCATCGGCAGGCACGTCTTCGGTTTGTCGACATCCTATGCATCGTAGCACCCACTTCCATTGCTTCTTTCCACCAGTTGTCATGACCCCTTGGACATCAATACCGGCTTCTCTTGCTACGTTTTTCATGCGATAATCATCCGTTACAAGATTGGTTTGGTTGGCAAGGGCAAGAGCAAGCAGATCAATGTCCACATCCGAGAGGCGCGGTAAATCACCCGTCCTCGCAGCTACATCGAGGATCGATTGGCGCTCGCCTTCGCTTGCCGTTCGCCAATCCATTTCGAGTGTTTCGATCAACATCCATCGCTGCTCATCAACCCGAGACAGCTCTTGTTGTTGCAACATCGAGACAAGTTGTCCACGACAGCGTTCTATCGGCCAATTGAGCAGAGCGCTGGTATCGAGGACGGCCATGGGCAAAGGGTGTCGAATACCCGTAAAGAAGACGTCGATAACCCATAGCCTCAAGAATCCGTATCAGCACCTTAGTGCATGATTGGAGAAGAATACATTCTTGACTTCTTCAATCAGTTCGGGCCTTTTGCGCTCGCCTTACTCTCGTTTACTGAGGCCATCATACAACCTATACCGCCCGATGTAATGTTCCTTCCCATGGCCTATGAGGAGCGAGATAGTCCCAGCGTCCTTCTGTGGTTGTGGACCATCGTCACTGTGTCCTCGGTCATGGGAGCCGTCATTGGGCATACCATTGGGAAGCGCTATGGTACGAAACTCTTGGATCGCTTCGGTAAACCTCACCATCGAGATCGACTCGAAGCACTGTTCGAGCGATACGGCACGCTTGGCATGTTCATCGCTGCAGTTTCGCCACTACCCTACAAAGTGTTTGGATGGATTGCAGGTGCGAGCGATATGAAATTGCAACCGTTCATTTTGGCTGGTATTTTCGGGAGAGGGCTCCGATTCGGATTAGAAGCGTTGCTGATTTACCTGTACGGTGATGCTGCCATGGATGCAGTACAGTGGTTGCTGGATCATGAGATCATCATGGCAGTCGTTCTTCTCGCAGCACTTGCCACCTTTCTTTGGTGGCTCAATGGGAAAACATCAACGACAAGCGATGCAGTCTAGGAGGCGGTACATTGGCCATTGAAACCGAAGCGATTTTTGGACTTTTGACCATTCTCGCAGTTGGAATTTTCACTCCGGGACCAAACAACATCACTGCTATTTCACACTCTGCAGTTCATGGAGCTCGTAGCAATGTATCTTTGTTGATCGGAATGGTCATTGGATTCGTCATGGTCCACCTCATCATTGGAACGACCGTTGAACGCATCGACAAGGATTCCATGCTCTTTACGTTCCTTGAGTGGTTTGGCCTGCTGTTCTTTGTGCTATTGGGCGTGGTGATTCTCCGCATTCCAATTGAACAGTTATCAGTTGATCAAGACATCCAGCGATTGGACTTCCGACATGGCATCATGTTGCAATTCGTCAACGGTAAAGAATGGGTCTTTGTTTCTGTCATCATGATCGAATTTTTGCAAGGATTCGGCGGAGGTATCAAGGGCATCCTGCTCATTACCACAATCACTACGACTGCAGGATTACTTGCCATGATCCTTTGGACCATGATTGGACACAAACTGATGGATACACTTCGACATGAAAGGCGTGGAAAAATCATGATTCGGAGTTTAGCAGGAGCCATCTTCCTATTCGCTGGACTTGGTGTTGTTCGTCAATTACTCTGAGGTACGAGATTGCTCGTACCATGCCTTGAGGATATTGCCTTCTGCAAGAAGGAGATGTTCAGCGATTGTTCCTTGCTTTCGGTTCATTTGAATGGCAATATCTTGTTGCTTGCATTGACGAGGGTGATCGTAGTATCCCATGTGAATTGCGGTTTCCAACACTTGTTTTCGGCGAGGTGACATGTTTGGAGCCGTTAGCCACTCACCCTGATATGATTTGTTGACTGTGAGGCTGAAACGTGGACCAATCAGTTGCTTGACTTGATTCAAAAACGTGGACAAGCCTTGCGGAGTACCTTGCATCGAGAGCACCAGTTGCTTCGATTCAATCAAAATTGGAGCAATTGGCCATGCATCATTTTGACTGACGATTAGACGAGCGATTGGACCGCTCATACGTGTCGAAAACAGAACGTCTCTACCGTTTGATGAGAGGACTTCTTTCAATTCCATAGCAGGAATTGAGTTGACATCATCGATGGACTTGTGCTTCATCAACGTCGCGCTAAACAACATGACAGGTGATTGTTCTACCACCTCAATGATGCGGATGAAAGAGAGCTTCTCAAAGACGTTTACGAGTTCTCCTGAGGGTAGGTCGAGAGCGTCTTCGTATTGAATGTTGAATTGCATCTGCGAAAGCATAGAGATACCCTTTATGATAGGTTCATACAAGACCTATCTATATCTAACGTTACGAATTGATTGGAAAAGTTATCCAGGTGCTCGTGCCGGGATTCGAACCCGGGTCAGCGGGATGAAAACCCGCGATGATGGACCTGGCTACACCACACGAGCCAATAACTTGCCGTGTCACCTCTCGTTCATAACCGTTGGCCAACCAACGATTCGCAAATGAGCCTACATGTCATTGCAAAACGCGTTGAATCAGATCGTCCATGGTCTCTTGAGAGAACGGTTTCGATTTGTTGAGCGTCATGGACCGACCAATGACGTTGCTTCCAAGGAAAGAGAATTGGTGGCGCATAGCCATCAGACAATGCGCACCACCACCCCCACTGTGTGTTGCGAGCAAAACGGTTCGATTGTTGAACAGTTTTCGAAAATCATCCGACTCTACGGAGAGCCATGCAATCGTGTTGTTGAGTGCAGGGGGCATAACACCGTTGTACTCAGGAGCACATACAACCAAAGCGGTTGAGTTCAGAATAAGAGATGACAGTTCAGATGTGTCAGGAGAGTTGTCACGATCACCATCCAGTTCCGGCGTGTATACGGGCCAATGAAGCGTTGTCAAATCCACGATTTTCGCAGCCATACCTTTTTTCTCAAAGGATTCTGTAAATCGGTGAGCGAGGGCGAGGTTCTTACCGGATGATGCTGCAAGAACCAAGACATAGGAATCCATGGTTGAACGAATGCAATATTCTATTTCAACAGTTGGTTTCATCTGAGTTACCATGCCTTGAAATACGGCAGCCATTGAAGGTAGACCATGTTCACGGAACTCCTCGAACAACACAAAGGAAACTTCCTTGTATTTACAGGGCGATTTTGTGGATATTGCACGGCTGCAAAGCGACTGCTGGGACAAAAAGAACAACCGTTTGTTGAAGTCTCATTCGATGAGCATCCTCGTAATCTCCGTGACGAAGTCGTTGAAGCAACAATGCATCGAACCGTTCCAGTCATCTTTGACCTTCGTGGAGAGGATCGGATTTTCATTGGCGGGTTCGATGAACTGAGCAAATATCCAATCAATTGACGAAGTCATTCAGCCAATCCTTGAGCACATCATGATGCTCCGTTGGAATCATGTGCCCCTTTTGATGCTCAACCAATTCAACGCTCCAACCTGCAGCTTCGAACAGATGAGCAACAGCCCAACCATCTTCAATTGGGACACGTACATCTCGCACGCCATGCATCCAGAACATCCTTTTCTTGTCGAGTTCTTCAAGACGGAGTCTCAATTCCATCTGTCGAACCAAGCCTGTTCCCAAGGCCAAAATACAAACGATTCAATCAACAAGAGGAAGAAGGAGCATCTCTAGAGCCATAGCCCCACCTTGGGA
>JAAXIR010000083.1 GCA_012270265.1 Candidatus Poseidoniales archaeon | reverse complement strand
CACCTGCAAATCATCTTCTTTGGTCGAGAGTACTGTCCTGCTCGTTACCACGATCTCTCACAGTGTCCCATCTGTTCGTGGGCTGCTACCAAGAAGCGCATCGCCGAAGAAGCGAAGATGAATCGGAAGAAGAAATCAAAGTGAGACACTGAGATTGAATCCTGAACCGATCAGTTGCAACAACATGATTGTTCCCAGAATCAGCAACGTGATTCGAAGAGCAGGCGTTGTTGTATCCTCATCGTAGGCTTCACGAACAAAGGCATAGCCAATAAGCCCAACTCCGACCATTCCAATGATGCCCGCAAAGGTATCCATGAGACGGACAAAATCGTTGTGTGATTCCGTATCTTCTGCAATTTTCGTCACATAGTCTTCATCGGTTATATCGTAATCAATTGCTGCTGGTGGTCCAGAAAAATCCGGTAGAACGCTGACCAAACCAGCAATGAGGATGAGGATGACACCGATCATCAGGAATTTGTGCAATGAGAACAAACCGCCTCCCATCATCGCTTGTTGGGGAGGCATGTACATGGTCGTTGCAGGCGGGCTCGGTTGTTGTGCAGGTGGTTGCATACCAACCCATCATCAACAAAGCATATACTCTTTTTCTAAACTCCGAAGAAGGAAGATGCACCTTCAAGGAGAACGGCTGTAACCCAAGAGGTGATACCTGCAATCCACAGCAACTGGATGGCTTGGCCTGCAGCACTTGTTTTTCCTCCACCACGAAGACGTGTTGCAATCGCTGAAACTGCAATGATTTGGCCAAGAACCAGAATGGATACAATGATCTTGAACATCCGAATGTTGTCATCCACAGAAGAGGCATCTTCCATAACCGGCAAGGCAATCCCGCTACCGAAATCTTGCAATGCACCCACATCCGTCGAAGCAAGGCCAGTCGCAACACCGGCAATTGCTTCACCGAGTTGCAGAACGATTGAGATGGTGACGTTCAAGGATGTAACACTTGCAATGAGAAGACCAAGAGCAACACCCCACATGGTGTTCGCCGAGAGGGCTCTTCGACGCCTCAGTGAGAGGAGGTTTCCTACCGATCGAGACACCATCTCAGCTGTTTCGGCAGGCTTACCGGATGATTGTGATCCTTCGATGTAAATTCGAGTGTAGCGTGAAATGACTGCAGAATTCGTATCTGCATTGAAGTAATCCCAAGCTCGGTCAGAATCAATACGCGTCGCAAGTCGACGCTCGAGCCGATCGATGGAAGCATCCAGCATTCCGAAATCGACACCACGCAACGCTTTGATGGTTGCAGATGGCTCTGCACTTCGAGCCTGAGCAGTTCCCCCCAATGCTCGAATGAAGTCAGGATAGGCTCCATCTCGACGTTGCACATTGCCCTCTTCTCGTCCAATCATCCATGCTGGAATCAGCATCGGTGAGAGCGGGGCAGCGAGAAGGATGAGGCCATATCGATCCCATTGAGAACTGATCTCTTCCCAGGTTGAGATAACAACGATGATTGTGATAATGAGGAGAACAAGTGAAACTGCACCAGACGCAAGCAACGAGCGTGTGAAATTGACACGGAACGGTGTGTCGAGTTCGTCTCGGGCAAAGATAAGGTCTCTTGGAATCGTTGCCCTGAACGCCATCATGGCGGCAACTTGGATGATGATGAACAACATCGAAGCGAGCAAGAGGAACCGCAATCGGGAAGCAACTTCGATTGGCGTATCGTTATCGCCGCCAACTTCGAAAAGAACGAGATGAATACCAGCAATGACCAATCCGAAGAGTCCTGCAGTAACCATCGAGACGTAGATTTCTTGCATGGTGTCGACACTTTCCAATCGTGTGTCGTAGAGTGTGTTGTATTGCTCAGCAACGGTTTCCTGCTCGGAACGCATGAATTCATCGATTGGTTGACCAGCTTCGATTGAAAACGCCATCCGATCGAGAAAATCCGTCCATAGTGGACTTGGGCTTTGTTGTGCGACAATTCGAGCAGCCTCTGGAAGGGAGGTGTGCCACTTGTCGACAAGGGTCTCAATACGTTGAACTTCGGACGCAAGTTCTCCATAATCCCGCATTTGTTTTAGAATATCGAAAATGGATTGTGCACCAACTTCGCCCAAGGACAGAATACCCATTCGCGTAATGAACATGTGCATTTCTCGTTCGATAAGATTCGCAGAACGGCTCACTTCGAGCATAGGGAATGCGAGAGCTCCGAGCGCTGCAAGAATAGGTAAGAGGAACAGGAGGAGAATTCCTGACAAGCCAGCAAACAGAGCCCCTTCAGCAAAACCTCCTGTAACGAAAATCAAGAGAAGGGATGCAAGGAGACCGCCTGCAAAGGCTCCACCGACGTAGATGGTGATGAAACGACTCACCGGCATCTCAAGCCGACGGATGGCAATTTGCCACATCGGCATTCTTTCCAACGCTCATCCCCTCCTCACTTGTGGTTGACGCCAACCCATGAATCGACTGCGCTGTCAAAATGTTCCCAGCCACTGTTGTAGTAGATGTTGAGTAAGTCGAAGACATCGTCGTAATGTGTTAGGTCACGGTCTGCCATCCGTTCGATGGCTGCCGCACGGCGAAGCATTTCGTCGTAGATGTCACGTTTGTTGGCGAATCCAGCCATAGCTGCAATCTTGTTTTCCAACAGGTGCGATTGGAACATACCACGGAAGTAATGCTTGTCTTTGACAGGATCCCATTCGAACATACCACGAGTTAGAACACCATCGCTGTGTTTGTTGTATCCAATGACTTCGTCGATACCCGTAATGCGTCGAGCAATTCCCCCACCAGGTGCCTCGACGACCTCTTGGAAGATAGCAAAGTTGAGGTTGTCAAAGAAACGAATTGGAACGTTGATTGGATCACCAGTGAAACGTTGAATCATTTTCACAATCGAAGATGCGTGGAACGTTGCGATGACTGGGTGGCCTGTTTGCATGGCTTGGAACGCTGTTGCACCTTCAACACCACGAATCTCACCAATGATGATGTAACGTGGACGTGAACGAAGGGCAGCTTTGAGCAAGTCGAACATCTCGACACGAGAGTCTTCATTCTTTGAATCACGTGTGACGAGGCGTTGCCAAATCTTGTGACGTACCTTCACTTCAGGTGTATCCTCTGCAGAGTAAATCTTGACATTGTGGTCAATGAATGGAAGAATTGCATTGAGTGTTGTTGTCTTACCGGACGCTGTTTCTCCAGAAACCAAAACGGACATACCGTACTCGAGGCAGATCCAAATGTATGCTGCTTGTTGAGCACTCATGGTACCCCATTTGATAAGTTGAATAACAGAAATGGTCTCTTCAGCGAACTTACGAATGGTGAAGGATGGCCCCAGCATCGAAACGTCGTCTGAGAAAATGATGTTGATACGGGAACCATCGAGGAGTGCACCGTCAATGATTGGTTTGTTGTCGGAAACTGGACGGCCGATACGCTCCGACATTGCACGGAGGTAACGAGAAAGAATCTCGCGCTCTCTGAAACGGATGTTGGAGGTGACCATCCCGAAGACCTTGTGATCCATGTGGATGTGCTTCAATCCGACTGAGTGGATATCTTCCAACATTTCGTCAGAGAGGAGCGTTTCAAGAGGACCGTTTCGAATCAAGTCTCGAATGACGATGTAGCGCAAACGCTCACGTTGTGCGTCGGAAACGACGATTCGTTTGTCATCCAATCCAACAAGTTCCCAAATGCGACCTCGACGACGAGAAACGATGCTCGCTTCAGCCTCAGATATAGTGTACCGATCTATCATTTGTCCAAGAATGGTCTCGAACTCAGAATCGGTTGTGAACGATGGAGCAGAAGGAGCCTCTTGAAGCAAGGTTTCGACCAAATCACGTCGAATGTTTTCTTCCTCTTCATTCAATTGCGGTTCGAGACCAAACCACAGGACTTGTCCACCACCATCCTCATCGCTAGGGGGTTCGTAGATGTGGACAAAGACTGGTTCTTTGGTAATGTAAATGAGATTGAGTGGTCGTTGTTTCTTAGCGTCTCGATCAAGAGGACCGTAGTATATTGGACGCGCACCGTAGCGCTTTTCGAAATCACGAACCCAATCCGCAACGTGGCTGTGTGCAGCCATGACAGAGGCGAGGTCGCCTCGTTGGAATTTGAGTTCTTCATCCGCCATGTTCTCACCTCAGCTGACTGCTGTAATATCGACAATGAAGCCCATGCCTGGTTCAACACGCCATCCAATGGACGATTGTACTGGACCTGCAGCACGCAAGTATCGTGTAACGATGAGTGTGCGCTTGAGGTCACCTCCAATCAAATTGGTCGAAAGATCGAGGACCACTTCAGCACTCGCACGAAGAGAGTGCAAGAGTTTTGCATCCATTTCATCACGATCGACGTTGAGCATGAGACTACGCCCTGTTGAAGCAATTTTCCTTAATCGTTGAATCATATCGAACCGTGCTTGGTCGTTCATGCCATCAGGCATCAACGAACTTGCAGAATCAATGACAACGATGTCTGCTTCTTCAATGGCTTCACTGTTGAGAACTTCATCAAGTCCAACATTGGGAATGGGTTCAGCCACGGTACCGAAACGGGAGAAAATCATTAGGTTTCCATTGGTCAATGCGTCGGTGACACCGTAACCAATCGACTCCATCTGTTCAATCCAACCACGTGTTGTCAACTCTGTTGTGATCACAAGAACCTTGACATCGTTGTGGAGTAAGCCATGAACGAGTCTTTGGCTCACGAGAGATTTTCCAGAACCGACCTCACCCTGAAGCAAAATCAAACTTCGATTGGGCAAACGCAGTCCAAGCGAATCGGCGAGACTGTCCGTTTCAACATCGTATGGGAATCCATCTTCGATGGGTTTTGGCATTTCATCAAGTCGTTCAACCATGCAAACGCACCTCCACTGACATTGAATCCGAACCTCGGTAACCGTTGGTTACTTCAGAGGATACGACGGCCGTTATCGAGACATCATCTCCTGACTGATACGACCAAGAGTTGCTGCTTACGGTCACCTCGAGAAGATGGTCTTCATCCCAATCCCCACTCGCTGGAACGAGCGTGGACGTAATTGACGAGGTCACGGTTTGACCATCGACAAGAACCACGAGCGTGGATGAATCCAACAACGTCGTCCCGGTATTCTGGAGGAAGAAGGTGATTTCAGTTGGTGTAGCGCTGGTGTCAAGGGCGACCATCATCGGATCACCTGCAAAATCAACACTTGTGGCTTCTTGAACCTCAAGTGCTGCAGTTTCTTGCGCAGTGATTTGAGCCATATCGCCCCATTGATTGATCAATACGACGCTCACCAATCCAGACACAAGCAATGCCGTTGTCAGGAAGATGAACGATGATGCTCCGCCGTCTGCCATTGAATCACCTCATGCGAGTGCGTGAGCTGCAGTCAGCCCACCTGCTGTCATTGAAATTCGTGTATAGGACGAGGGTCCGTTCTCCGACCAATCAAGCGAAATCGTTTCGCCAGGATACCAGTTTGTACTGTTGATTGCTGGCGTGTATGCACTTCCCAAATTCGTCGGTGTTTGTGCTTTCCCTCCATCGAGGCAGAGCAGCACTACGCGCTGTGGAAGCGTTA
>JAAXIR010000147.1 GCA_012270265.1 Candidatus Poseidoniales archaeon | reverse complement strand
GAATCACAATGCGCCCGAACACGCTTGCAATCGACCGCATTCACCGACAACACAAATCACCGAGTAAGGGCGTGTGTGGAGTTTGGGCACTCGATCAAGACACGAATCAAGTCATGACCATCGTTGGAGATGCCGTCATTCTTGCAACTGGTGGAGCTGGGCAGCTTTGGGAGAAGCCTACAAATCCATCCGTGTCAACAGGCGACGCTATGGCCCTGGCCTATAGAACAGGGGCCTCCATCATCAACATGGCCTTTGTACAGTTCCATCCGACTGCACTCGTAGTTGAAGGGGAGCGCCCCTTTTTGATCACTGAAGCATTGCGAGGAGAAGGCGCAGTCTTGCTTGATCAAGATGGATATCGTTCTTGGAAAGAAAGTGGTCAACAAGACCCGGCATCGTTTTCATTTACTCTGCAAGCCTCATCTCTCGGCTCAATGGCGACACGAGACGTCGTAGCAAGAGCCATCGATCAACGCTGTGCAGAAACAGGATACTTACACGTCTATCTCGTCACAGAACATTTGGATACGCAACATCTCAATGAGCGATTTCCAATGATTGCAGAACGATTAGGTAAGGACGGACTCAGGCTTGGAATCGATCCACTGCCTGTGGCTCCAGCAGCGCATTACATCGTAGGAGGCATCGAAGTGGACAATGTTGGCTCAGCATTATTGGCAGAATCAAAGCAACCCATTCCAGGATTGTTTGCCATTGGTGAAGTGGCGTGTACCGGCATGCACGGTGCGAATCGACTCGCCTCAAACAGTCTCTTGGAAGCCGTTGTGTTTGCTCACCGCTGTTCAACACATCTCATCGAGAATGGAATTTCCGAGTTTGAATTCTCTCCTCCAAACTGGCGCTCCGATGGTTTAGGTGAGTTGCAGGAACATGGTCCAGTCGCTCACGACCGTGCTGCACTGAACCAAACAATGCGATTCGAAGTAGGCGTATCGAGACGATTTGCTCGATTGCAACGGGCGATACGTCGCTTGCATTTGCTCGAGAAAGAAATCGATGTCATTTGGAAATCGAGTCTTCCAACACGTGAAATCGTCGAATTAAGAAATATGATTCTGGTCGGAATTCTTGTTGCAGAAGATGCGGAACGTCGAGACGAAAACAGAGGATTGCACTTCAACAAAGATCTCAACGAAGATGTTCAATGATGGACGCAAGCGCATGGTTCAACGGCGTTTGAAGGCCAACCATTTCACCACGACGACATATTTCTCCATTGAGTGCGTTGATTTCAGTTTCACGTCCTGAGCGAATGTCTTGCAACATAGAGCAACGATTGTCACGTGTTGCCTCCAGGACAGTACGCAACTGCTTGATGAGAATGTCATCGTCAGCGAGACGCACACCTTCTGCACGTGCAATCATTGCGCCTTCAAGCATGACACTCACAGCAGATTCAAACAACATTGGCTCAAGTAACGCACCGTTTTCTTTTCCAAGCAATCCTGCAATCGGATTGATGGCAATGTTGAGGAGCATTTTGTTCCAAAGCAAGACGCGTCCATCCGCTTCCCATTGTGGTTGAAGGCCCCCTTCATTGAGGAATTGCATGAGCTTTCCAACCGATTGTTCAGTGTGATGATGCATGAACGGTCCAATGGTGACCTGTCCAAGACCTGCCCAGTAAACGTGCCCTGGCTCAGGACGATAAGCCCCATGTGTTGTCGTTGCAGCAAGGACACGATGTGCCCCAAATGTCTGAACCAATCGCTCTTCATGACCAAGCCCATTGGCAAGAGAACAAACGATACCATCGTTGCAAAGCAGATGCTTGGCGACCAGAAGATGCTGTTCAAAGGCAGTGGCTTTACCAGTCATCAGAACCACATCACATGAGGATTCAACCGATTCTGGCAAAGCCTGTTCTTCGAGGAGAATCTCCCACTGCTGTGCTGAGATTGAGGATTCATTGATACCCGAAAGGGCGAGCCCTTCGACTGTGAGATGAGCAGCATGAAGCCCTCGCCCGTAAAGAAGCAAATCGCAGGATGTCGAAGCCAAACGTCCAGCAATTAATGAGCCGATCGAACCAACACCAACGATGCCGATTCTCATCAAGCCTAAGCCTCCATGTAGGCTCCAAATGTGACCAGAATAGCTCCGTCTTGGTGCGTGAACTGATAGGTATTGAACATCGAATTAGGAACTTCCAATGTGAAATTATTCCAACCACTGGAGAGGGAACTTGGTAACGTTGTCAGGTCCCACACGGCATCACCAAAAGCGTCGTGACGCAAAACGATGTCCAAATCATTGCTGTTGTAGAGAGCGATCTCCAATTGTGATGTTTCAGAAGACATTGGCCCATCCCAAAGGCGCAGCGTTTGGTTGTTCTGATACAGAATCAAATCAGGGCCTTCTTGGACCGTGAATTTGGATGCAAGGCCATCTTCTTGGTTGCAATAAACATAGGTGTCAGCGGACAACTTCAGATGGAGACTCTCATTTCCTTCTATAGAAGGAATCCTGTGTTTTGGCCTGATGCTCAAATCCCAGGACCAATTGTTGTTGTTTGATTGTGGAGGTGCTGTCAAGAATCCATCATCTGGGCAAGATGAAGAATTCTCTTGATACAATGTGCCTCCCTGTTCAAATGGACTACCCCATCCATGCGTTCCATCGACCAGCCATCCTTGGTCCGATGCAGATACGATATGCGGCCACGTTGCGTCAAAACCTACCACAAACGACAGGTTTCCGATGTTGACCGATTGAAGAAGAGATTGTGCTTGGAAAGGAAGGGCTTGATCGACTCCGTTCAAGCAAACAACTGTGTCTTCTGAGGACAATGCTTGCGTAAGTCCAGCTTGCCCATCCAACCAAAGGAATGGTAACCATTCATCGCCCAAATCTGGGAAAGAAATGTTGGTCGCGAAATCTTCCTGAACGTAGATATCGATACAGGAAAGAACGCCGTCATCGCCTCGAACATGACGCCACTCTGCAGCAACAGATGCGTTGAGCAGTGGATGGATTGTTCCAGATTCTACGAATGCATCATCATCGAAGACAATACTCAGTTCATAATCAATCGAAGTGGGTTGATGAGAAACATTCTCGTGTTGCATTGTAAAGACGAATTCCAACGATTCACCTGGCTGCAACACACCTTCACAGTGCTCGTTTCCACACGAAAGGTCGGACGACCAAAGAGTGTTACCAACGATTTTGCCAGACACGTTGTATGAACGGTCCTGCATGGATGGATTCGTGAGTTCGATTGTAATCGACGCATTCCATACATCGGTAAGTTCAGCGAACTCGTCCGCGTCCATCGAGTACGTTGCATCCGCATCCCATCGATCCACTGATTCAACTGGGAACTGAGCAGGAATGGCGAATAAAATTGCAACAAAGAGGACAATACCCAGTCGACGGTGGTTGTCTTCGGACAAAGGTCGATCACCGTCCATGAGGACTGGGATTCGAGGATCTCCGCCCATGAACATCAGAAGTGGAATGAGAACAGACAACACTGGAATCCAAATGGTGAATCCATTGAAAGCGTCGAAAATGAAGAACGCTGCCGTAATGAGGAGCATGAACATGAGAATTTGCGTTCCTGTACTTCGAGCCTCATGAATCCCCATACGAGCAACAAGGAGTCGCCCACCAGGGAAAGTAGGAATCGGGAGCATCAAGAGCCAACCGACCAGTGTCAGGAATCCAGCAGCAAAAAAGAATGGATGCCCCCAATCGAGCGTGTTTGAAAAAGAGACATCAAATCCTGAGCTGATAAGTTCGATGAGGAACGGTGGATTTGCACGATATGGTTCGCTCGACAACATGTATGGATCTGATGTTAACAACAATCCGAGCGTCCAAAACACGAATCCTGAGACCAACATCACGATCGGAACCGACACGGAGGTCCATGCCAATGAGGCCCGATCCGGCCAAGGACGTGCATCCATGCGAGGCAAGGTTGGGATGAAAAAGATGCCAAATGGCCAAATGAAATAAGAAGTTGACAAACCAGAAAACAACCACAAGAGGACTGAAGGATCTGGAATCGGTAAGATATGGCCACTGCGGACGCCGAATTTTGCCGATACTCTTGTTTGAACAAAGGATGCTAAGAGGAGTGTTCCAAGAATCGGTAGTGCAAATCCTACCAATCCGTCAAGATAGACCGATTCTGTAAACCAACCACCCTCCGGGCGACCACTGTCCATCCATCGGACGGCTGAGAGAAGCAATGTGATGATGGAAGCCGTCCACATGTACAGGTGGATTCGTGACCCTGGAAATTGGCGATGAGGGAGTGGGAGTGTGGTCAACTGAATTAAATCACCTCGACGTAAACGAGCCATCCAACCAAGACGCTCAAGATATGCATTCAATTCGATAAAGTTCTCATCGAGTTGGTCGGATTCAATTTCCCACGTTGGCCATAAACCACCAACATGTGAGCGAACGGTAACGTATCGTTGAACGACACCTTCCAGGAGATCTTTCTGGTTCCATGCGTCCTTATGGACGGAGATTGGAGCCAATTGTGCATCATCCAAGTCAGACATGTAAGACAGGCCCCCTAGAATGTTCTGAACACCACTCCCACATCAATCATGCCCTTTTTTCAGATCAGGATGGGAACTAACTTGTTCTTGAATCGCATGCGACGGAAGGTCTATTCTCGTTACATCTATTCAAGTCGAAGTTGAATGAAGACTTTGGCCTCTTCGAGTTCTGGAATGACCTTGAACTCAAGAGCATTAACACGACGCTTGGTCGCTTCAATTTCTTCCAAGAGTCGTTTTAGTGTTGCTTCCATTTCAGCGGCTTTGACAATTTTCTCAATCAATTCACTGAAACTGTCGCTCGCTTCGTCGATGTATGGGGATGAACCGATGAAACCAACACCGCGCTCGGCAAACGTCGACTTGAGGTTGGTTCCGCTGACGCTTGGAACAACAACACCCATGATGTTTCGTCGCTCAACTTCAACCTCTGGATGCGCACTGTTGGCAATGGCAGCCGCTCGTACAGCAAGTCCACCTTCAATGGCATTTGCAAGATCGATTCGTTGCTTTGCCAGGCGGAAGGCTTCGGTGATCTCACGCTTTGCTTCAATCATTTCAGCGAGAAGTTGTCGGAACTCATGGAACAGACCGTCACGCTTCATCTTGAGAAGCTTGTAACCGTTCTTGGTTTGCTTGATGCGACCCTTGAGTTTAATCAACTCGCTACGGGTTGGTTTGATGTCAAGCGCCATGGTTTCACCTCAGGATTCAAGCCTTGTTGTCAGGATGATACTTCTCAATCCACTTCTGGTCAAGACGGACGAGATACTTGGTGTCAATCGATGACATCAATTCCCAGCAGAGGTCAAGCGTCTCATCGATGGAACGGTCCTCGTCACGGGACTGACGTAGGAAACGGTCTTCAAAGACACCAGAGAAGTCGAGCAGTTGCTTATCACGCTCGTTCAATGCATCCTCACCGACGATGGCAACAAGTCCACGGAGTTCACGGCCTTGCGCATATGCAGCATACATTTGGTCAGAAACAGACTTGTGGTCCTCACGAGTGGTCTCAGCACCAATACAGGAACCCATCAATCGAGAGAGTGATGGAAGAACGTTGATCGGCGGATAGA
>JAAXIR010000278.1 GCA_012270265.1 Candidatus Poseidoniales archaeon | reverse complement strand
ATCTCAAAATACCATTAACAATATACACTACACGCGATAAAATACGATTGTACTTTGTTGATTTTGGATTTCGTCTTACTTTGTTGATCTTTATCCAAACAGGATATCATCTCCAATGGAAACGTAGGGGTCTTGGATGAGTCATTGAATTTGCTACAAATTTACGAAATTCTTTTTCTTGTGGATTACATTCTGCTATTGAATCCACATTTTCGCATGGAAGGTGAAATATGACAGTGTCCACTGGAAGTTACATGCCTCAGCTTCATTTCATTGTTGATGAGGACCTGTGTTACGGTTGTGGAGCATGTATTGGTCTCTGCCCAACAAATGCATTGTCAATGAAAGGACTTCTGGCATTGGTGGAGCAGTCTCAATGCACATACTGTGAACTTTGCATACCCAGTTGTCCAGTTGATGCACTACTTATTGAATCGAGATGATTGTATGAATGTCTTGATTGTTGGAGCAGGTCTTGTAGCATATGGATGTGCATACGCAGCTCTCCAAGATGGATACAGGGTTCAAGTTGCTGATCATCCAATTGAATTCGGACTACCAAATACGTGGCCGAGCGTTCTTTTCAAACGAAATTCAATACCACTGTCATTTTCAACGGATCAAAATTTTGAAGGTTCAGACAATTCATTTCGTCATGAATGGATAATGAAAGGTATGAGTATAGAGTTGGCAAGATTGGGCGCAGAGTATCTACATCGTACACGGATTGTCTCTTCAGTTCAAGACAACAACGGTCTTTTCAATGTTGAACTCACTGGAGCTGGACAACAAAATGGGATGTTTGAGTACGACAAAGTGATTGATACAACCCAAGATACCTGGATTCCTTGGGCAAAACCCCACAACATATCTGAGGCATCAAACATATACCATGCAGAGCGAGAAGAAGCCATTGGGTACGTACATCTCCAATCAAGCATAGGTGACTTTAATGACGCAATTTATCAAATTCATCGAGAAGATGGACTTCTGGAATCTTGGTACCAAGGAGATCATACGACAACCAATCTGAAGGTTATTGAAATTATTTCGACGATGTTACCAGTAAATCATGCATTATGGGATTGCAGTGTGCGTTTTCAAACAGGAATGAAATTGTGGAGTGATACGAAATGATGACGAAGAAACTCTATCTCGAATCAATTGAAGCAGCATATCTTGAAGAATTTACTGCAGAGGTTATTGCGATTGAAGACAACAAAATCGTCCTCGATCAAACATTATTTTACCCCCTTGGAGGCGGTCAAAATTGGGATCTTGGATCAATTGATGGGCCAAACGGTAAAATGAACGTCATTGAGGTTCGAGGTCGAGATACCATTCATCACACAATTGAAGATACATTTGAACTTGAAATTGGAGATGAGGTATCAGGTACAATCGATTTCGAACGTCGCTATGCGCACATGAAAATGCACACAGCTCAACATCTTGTTAGCGGGATTGCTTACGAGATGTTCGATGGAGTTCGAACGGTTGGTAATCAAATCCACACAGAAAAATCCCGTATTGACTTCAAACCAATCCAATTTACCGAAGACATGTTGCTTGAATTACAATCAGCAGTCAATGATAAAATCCAGCTCGGTTTGGAAGTGACCGACTCCCAAATGACACGAGATGAAATAAATTCAATCATGCCTCAAGAACGGACAAATATGGACCTTCTACCCTCATTCATCAATGATTTAAGAGTCGTTACGATCGGTGACAAGCAAGATCTTTGTCCATGTGCTGGAACGCATGTTCGTAACATTTCAGAGATTAAAGGAATTGAGTTTATCGGGAAAAAATCGAAGGGAAAGGGTCCACAAAGAGTGACCTACGAACTCATCGAGTAATTATTTGGAAAACGATTAATACAAATTCCAACTGATCAATAAATAATTAATCTTCATTGTCGAGCAAATCAAGAACATCAGAAACTGTGGAATCCCAAGCATCTTTCTTCGCTTTCTTTTGGTGCAATTCTTCATTCTCAAGGATCTCGAGAATCTCTTCATCAACACCCTTATTTTCAGCCTTAATGTTGGTACGTGTAACCATTTCAACATCTTCTCCCGCACGGTCAGAACGATCTACTGGGACAATATCCTTGCTTGGAATTGTTCTTCCAGCATGATATTGGTTTGTATCAATTGATTCCTTAGTCCATGTATCTGTACCAATTTTACGTGCGAGCTCTGGTTCAGGAGGCTTCTCTTTCCATTGATTCTTGTTTGCGATATTTTGGATGATGTTTAACTTCTCAGCACTTTTCTGATGTTCAAACACATCCAATACATCTTGTTCGGTTTGCTCAGCACCTTTTGGGATGTAATGTCCAGCAAGCCTTTGTTGTTCTTCCAACACCTTACCGTGGATTGGATCGTTATCATGACGATGGGGTGCTACAGCCATGGCAAGCAGTTCTTTTGCAAACTGATAAAATGCATCCTCAGGGGGAGCCTTTGCAATCTCATCCCGTATTTTCCTGTGAGAGGCGATACACTTCGTACATCTTGAACTCCCAGCTTCATCAGGTTCATCACACCAGAGACAACAGGCTTGGAGGCCCATGTCCTTCATCGCTCGCCTAGGCATTGACATGGTGCTCAACAGCGCCTAGTTGTTCAAACACATGAACTCTCGTACATCGCGAGCGAGGATTGAAAGAAGACCATGGATTGAGGCAACCATGGTTCGAGACCCTCGTGCAGACATTCTCGAACCAAACCCCTTCTATCACTCGCAACAAAAAATACACCGTGTTCACGCAGGGCAACAATCGAGAGGGTCCTCTCCGATCAACAATTTCTTTCGTGTGATGTCACAAACTCAACCCACACTGCACAAAGGCAGCATTTGGCATTTCAGTGACGAAGAGAAACGACACCTTCTGTACGCCACTGCAGCGTTTACCCTTGCTCTTGGTTTCATGTTTGGAGGGAGAGGTCTTGGTGGAATTTCCGAGTTTGGCCTAAGTCGATGGCTGATCAATGTACTCGTTACCATGCCACTGTTCCTCATTTCCTTCGGTCCAGCTTTCGTTCTTCATGAAATTGGTCACAAGATTATCGCCAAGAAAAATGGCTGTTGGGCTGAATTTCGTGCGGATCCAAAAGGTCTTCAATTCGGAGTTATGTTAGCACTTATTTTCGGTGTGTTGTTTATGGCTCCAGGAGCCGTTATGGTCGCAGGTCTTGTTACGCGACGACAAAACGGACATATCGCCATCGCAGGACCGTTGGTCAATCTTGGCTTATTCATTATCGGAATACCGCTAGGAGTCCTCTTGTTCATGCTTACGGGAGCGGCGGAATTTGCAGGGCAGCAACACATCGAAGGGGGCTCAATCATTTGGCAGGCCATGGTTTACGATATCGTTCGTTGGTGGTTGTACGCCAATATCGGTCTCGGGCTTTTCAACATGATACCATTTGGTCCACTTGACGGATTGAAAGTCAAGGATTGGAACAGCAATGTTTGGCTTGCACTGTTCTTGGTGTTCCTTTCACCAATACCGATTTATTTCCTAACCGGAGGATGGTCAGCCATGACCCTCGTTATTTGGTTATCCAATCTTGTGTGATCAGAGTTCATGGATTTCCTTGGACTTATCGTGACTCCAATGGTAACACAATCGGAGAAGGTTGAGATAGTGTCCTTGTCCATCCTTTGTCATCTTCTCGTGAAGCGGCTCATTGCTCATGAACATGTCACCCCAAACGTTGGCGGAAGTTCCCTTCTTGCCCTTTGGTAGGTCAAAGACTTCGTTTGTCGTTGGTTCCAACAAATTCTTCCAGACGATTGCAGGGTTGACAGCCATTGTGACTTCAACGATGATTTCGTCTTCGTTCAGGCCGGTTCCTGTCTGCCAGGATTCTTCTCCCATGTCAGCAAGGAATGGGAGACACAGATCGATGATCGAGAGTCCAGTCATTGGGTCAGCACCGGTCATTTGTCCGTAAGCTTCTCGCATTCGTCCACGGTCTGCTCCACGAGCACCTGTGATCATTCGCAGCTTGTCAATGGAGGTTGGAACAAGGAATCGGATGTCTGTGTAGTAGACAAGCGCCTGTTCACTGCTACCTGCTGGCGCAAAGATGTGTGAGAACGGCTGTGCGCCACTGGTTTCTCCAAGCATATCCATTGGGAACAACGTCTTGAGCGCATTTGTAGCAACGGATTGGACAACACGTCGAATCAATCGCTCAGGAGCGGCTGAAACATCGTTGAACGACTCCATGTACTCATCAAGGTTGAGGATATCGTATCCACGAACAGCGAGGATAGAATGCACGTTTGGACCGAGAATCTTGTCACCCTCGATCATTGCTTGACTAATCCAGCGAGCACCCTTTGCGAAATCGCTTGCAGTTACGAGGTCTGCGTATGCCTTGTATCGACGAGCAACACGGTTCATGAAGTCTGCTTGGTCGAGCTTGGTGAAGACCGTTGCAGCATAGTTTGACTTCAGTGCGTGGTCAGCAACTTGACTTGCGTTGACGCACGTCAAGAGGTTTCCTTGGTCGTGAGGGTAGAGCAACAATCGTCGACGCTTGGCAGCGCCACCAAGTGAGCCAACCTTTGGATCGGTCAAGAGGTAGCCGAGGCAAGCAGTGACTTCGAACAGACGAGCGTACTTGTCTTCATCGCTTGCGTTCTTGATCCACTCGTCAAGACCTGGCTCGATGCAGTGGAATTCAAGAGGAACCATTTCGGAACCTGCGCCGAACATTTGTCGAACGGTCGAAGAGGACATCATACCCATCATGGTGTACAAGGAGGTCTTTCCAGTGGTGAGGAAGACGTCAGTGATTCCTTCTTCACCGAAGGAGATACGTCGGTCTGGCAAGTTCACCAAGAGATTGAATGCAGTAGCCGTATCTCGGTTACCATCAACAGCAGGGTGAATCCATGTTGTTGGCTTGGTCATGAGGTAACCACTTGCATCCTTACCAAATCCAGCAGGAGAGTATCGAATCCATCCAAGACGGTTGTTGAACGCCACACCACGGTGCATCAACGAAGGATAGTAGACCTTGTCTTGTGGATCGGAGTCTGGTACAACACCACGGTGTCCGAGGCCCCAGAGGATTGGTTCCCACTCAGCAACACCATCTTCCTCGCCACCATCACCTAGGAACGGGTGGCCGCCCGAGACAGTTTCACCAGTGAGCATGGAACCGCCCAATCGCTCTTCATCACCAGTTGAACAGAAGAAGAACGTCTGTGTGGTGACGAGCTGCTTTGGCGTCCACATATTTGCATTGACAACCGTCTTTTGCTTGAGGAAGTCAGAGAGTGTGCTGATTCGGCGCTCAAACTTGAATCGCTCAGATTCAATCCAAGTAGAACCTAGGAAGAGGTTGGTGTTGAGCAACTTTGGGCGACCAGGGCCGATGTATCGTGTACGCGGGTCTCCCTTTGTTTCGTCAGTTTCATGAATAGGTTCCCAAGGTCCTTGTGTTGGAATGTACTTGAGGAATTCTTCATGATCAAAAGGCATCTTTTGTGCCTCTTTGACGGCGTCTTCGACTTTATCCATCAACTGAACATAGGTTTCAGTTGGTGTAATTCGTCCACTTTCTTTGAATTGTTTATGCGATACTGCTCGATGTTCCCACATTTTTCTTCACCTCAAAATTTC
>JAAXIR010000034.1:5562-5798 GCA_012270265.1 Candidatus Poseidoniales archaeon | reverse complement strand
TTGCCATGTGGGTGAGATAGGTGAACGGCGGAACCACTTCAGAGGCGGGGTGAACTGAGTTATCGTGTGTATACGAGTTTCCGGTTGGAATGTCGTTGGTGTACTTTCGCCAATACTTTTCGATGTCAAGATCGACTACACCCGTGGTATTGTTCGCCCAGAAGATGACGTCGTTTTGAGGAAGGTCATCCGTCGTGTCAAAGAGATTGAAAGAGGATCAGAGGCAATTGAAGAAA
>JAAXIR010000034.1:0-5552 GCA_012270265.1 Candidatus Poseidoniales archaeon | reverse complement strand
TTAGATTTTCTACAGCATCTGGGCTGACGTCCTTATCGAAATCATCTGGCAAGACGTCGTCGGATCTAGCGTTTTCGGGGGTGGTCTTGTCGAAGTAGTCTGTTCGCTCATCGACGCCACCGCTGTCAGTATCCACCGAAAGATAGTCCGTGACCCAGATATCGGTCGAACCGTTGTTGATTCCAATGAATGCAAGATTGCATCCGGTTGTGTTTTCGAAGTAGGAATTGATACCATCGCCATCGGGGTCGAGTGTGTTGAAACACGGCTCAGGTGGGGCTGGGTTGTCGAATACTTCGTCGGAATCGCTGACACCATCACCGTCGGTATCGGCAAGTGTTGGATTGGAAAACCAGCCGTACGTCCCCAACAGTTCTTCCCAATCTGCAAGACCATCCGCATCGCTATCGGTGTAGTCGTCATCGCAGTAGGTTCGTGTGGTTCCAATGGTTCCGTCTTGGTTAGCTGCTGTGTGACAGAAGGAACCATTTCGGCTCTCAATGGACGTTGGGGTCCCTGTAGGGGCAGGCGATACACCTTGCAGCGCATTGCTGGTCCATGAAGCAGAGAGATAACTGAAGGTCGTGTACGTCCCTGAATTGTTGTAGTAGCCGATTCCACCGTTTGGATTGAAACCAGTAGCATCAGCAAGGAACAATTGGTTTGCTGCGCTAAAGGAAACGAATGTGGTGGCGAAGTTCACCAAAGAATCGCAAGGATCGGTCCCATGGCTTACGTTCCGCTCATCCCCGTCGTTGATTCCACCAAAGTCGGTATCTGCGACGTTCCATTCAGTGCATGAGAGGTTCTCTTCCCAGTTCTGGATACCATCGTTGTCCTGGTCACCTGAGTCCTCTCTTCGAGTTGGGTCAGTTTCGCCCGCATCGATAATTCCGTTTCCGTTTGCATCTTCGTCACCATCATCAAACGCATCACCGTCGGTGGTGTGTTCTCTTGGGTCAGAAGCTTGTGGAGGGTTTCCATAATCACCGTTGATTTCAACACCGTCAGGGATACCATCACTATCAGTATCGGAACTTGTTGGATCGGTGAGCAATGTCAAGGCCTCATAGGAGTCGTTGAGGCCGTCGTTGTCCGTATCGCTGTCCTGTGGGTTGGTCGAGGTGATGCCGTCGACTTCTGCTGTGAGTGTCGCACATGCACCTGGACCGATGCCTTGAACTGGGTCACAAGGAGAAACGGTCTCGGTAGGAACACCATCTGGACCTTGTCGGAAACAAGGAACTCCACCACAGTTCGTGGTCCAAGATGGGTTGACATATTCCATGAGGTTGATGAGTCCATCACCATCAGGGTCTCCATTGGCACCATCTGCGTTCGATGCACTGGTCGCATTCAAGCCGTTTGCGGCTTCCCACCCATCGGGCATACCGTCACCGTCCGTGTCCCAACCGTTGGGGTCTTCATCAGCGATACCGTCACCGTCATCATCATCGGATGAACAATCTGCGTCACCGTCGTTGTCAGAATCAGAGCCATCGACTTGGCCATCCTTATCATCGTCAAACCCATTGGCACATACGTTTCCAACAGGGTCTTCGTCACAAAGAATGGTGTTGCCTTGACCGTCGCTTCCTGTATCACCGCACTTGGGTTGATTGAATTGCATCGAATCTTCTTCGTTCCAGTCATTGACTGGGATGGTACCGTTCCACCAAACACCGTTATCAAGTACGCCGGTTGTTGCGGGATTGTCCCAGTTTGAGGGTTGCAGGTAGGAATACTCCTGTAGGTTCGACATTCCATCGCCATCAGGATCACCAACGGCACCATCGCCACCAGTTGCTGAAAGTGGGTCAAGCCCGTACTTCCATTCCCAACCGTCAGGCAAACCATCGTTGTCAGAATCCCAATCGGTTGCAGCGGTGTTGATTAGATATTCGAGACCGTATGTTAGGCCGTCTCCATCCAAATCGGAGGCAGCACTCACTTCTTCCGTCACGAAATCAATGGCCGTCAGCGTGGAGAAGACCATAAGCGCCACCAAAAAGACAGACTGCGCCACTGTTCGGCGATTTGAACGATCCAGTTTGGATGTTCCAGATGAACCAGTCTTCAGCGTGTCCGCCCCATTCATGTGTTATGGTCGTCCCAATAGCACATAAGGGAAATGGTACGTTGTTCATACAAATGAAGATTAATCTTCAATGGATTCGATGTCAATGAGCTCCAATTCAAGGTCGTCTTCCACGACTTCTTCGGCTTCATCTTCGAGGATGTCCGCATCAACCTCACCTTCAGCGATCGTCTCGATGGCCGAAGGTTCAACCATAGCAGCAAACATCTGTGCCTTGACCTTGTTCTGGCCACGGCGATACAGACCAAGGCCTGCAAGAGCCAGCACGGAGAAGAACAGAACCAACGTCGTTGGTTCAGGATCTTCGATTTCGCTCATGATGGAATTGAGAACACCTGAAGTCTCTGTCTTGAACTCAAAGGTTGGCTTCTGAATGTAACACAAGTTTGCCGTACATTCTTGATAATTCGTGGGTGTGACGGTGATTTCAAACTCAACCATTTCGCCACTTTTGAGTTTCTCCGGTGCAGTAATTTCCATTGTGAACTCTCTTGAGGAGAAGGAATCGAGTGTGAACGAGATGATTTCACCATCATCCAGTGTAGCATCCCAGCCGTCTGGAGATTTTACAGAAATGACCACATCGACTTCAACATTGTTCAGATTGTCGATCCGATACTCGAATGGTTCAGTTTGGCCCGCTTGTATGCGTTTTGCTTGCGACTTTTGCTCAACGACAAGATTGCCTGGAACGACTTCCTCATCAACTTCGATGGTCAAAGGCAAGTCGAAGTATCGAGGATCTTCTTCGCCATCAGTTTCCTCAGCAATTTGAAGATATACGATGTGGGTGCCTGCTTCAACCTGCTGACGGATTGTGATTTCGACTTCGATATCGTAATACTGGCCACCGGTTAATGGGGCGACGAGTGCGATGTTGCCTTCGATATCTGTGATATCGTACATCCATGTTGCATATCCAGGGTCGTTGTCGATGTTTCGTTGCAATGCTGCAGGGTTCTTGATGACCCAGTTCGTTGTACCTGCATCGTCAGATGAATCCGTTATTCGAACGTTGTATGTCACGGTTGAACCGGGAGAAACTGGGCCAATTTGGCCGAGTGTGCCTCCGTCAGAATCCGAAATAACCTCACCAACGATTCCGAAGGTTCGGTGGACTGTCCAAGCAACCGGGGTGGTGAGAATTTCGTCAGAGCTGCTGTCCGATGTCACACTCAATCGAATGAGGCCAATATCCACAGCGTCTCGCTCGAAAGGAGGATAAACCTCGACTTTGAGCACAAGTTTCTCACCTTGGCCAACAACGGGTGTTAGAGAATCGATACCTTGCTCAGTTAGTTCAGTTCCGGTTCCATTGACCAGGAACTTCAAACTCCATGCAACGGGAATCTCCTGAATTCGAATTCGGTAACTGTCGTCATCAAATCCAACGTTGTTGATGCTCATGTAGAAGTCACCGACTTTGTCGTAATCAATGTAGTGCGACAAGTTCTCGTTGTACAATTCGGGTCGATCCGATGCAAAAATCTGCTTTTGTTGCTCACTGTCCTC
The DNA here is from genome assembly GCA_012270265.1 of Candidatus Poseidoniales archaeon. Taxonomy (GTDB): domain Archaea; phylum Thermoplasmatota; class Poseidoniia; order Poseidoniales; family Poseidoniaceae; genus MGIIa-L2. Next base: position 1,942 of record JAAXIR010000034.1, on the reverse strand, counting down.
ATAGACGTCGATTTGAGGGGGCCCAAATTGATCCACCTTTTCGACGTTGATGGCTAAGGGGACCTTGCGAACTTGCGAACCGCTGTCAACTCCAGTGGTTGCATACGCATACGCTTCAACCACGATTTGATAGGTGTTTGAAAGCGAACTCAAATCTTCAGGTGCTTGAATTGTAAGGAGCGGCCGGGCCGATGAGCCTCCTCCACTCAACATGTAGCCTCCTGGATTATCCCAGTTCGGATCGGACCATCCCGGTGGAAGTGATTGCTGAAGTTCCATCTCAACCCGAAGGTCAGACGTAAGAGAACCAGTGTGCAAAACAGACAGCTCAATTGACGATGTTTGTCCAGGAGCGACAAGTAACTTCGGGATTTGATTCTCTGGGAAATCGAGATAGATATCGTATTCGAGGAAAGTGATGCCTTCTGGGTGCAGGTACTCAATGACGTGGCCTTGTACATCGGTAATAAGCAAACGAAGTGGATACTCACCATGCTGTATTCCAGATTCGTAGGTAAAGGTGAAATTCCCAACCAAACCATCGTTATCCAACTTTAGTTCATTGTTTCCGAATTCTTTCTCAAAAACGGCGGTTGCCTCGTTTGGAGTGTATAGAATAAGTTCGACTGAATCGATGTCTTCTCGGCCGAAAGCGTCACGCACATCAACTGTAAACTGCATTTCACGCTTGTCGGAACGATGTGTGGGCGACCATTCAGTGACCTCGTCCTCACTCCATCCATCACCCACCTCGTGTACCTTAACTTGTGAACCGTCAAGGGCGTTGGCTCGGAATTCCATTCGCGAGAACCCATTTCCTACCTGCCCTCCGTACGCAAGCATAACTTCACACGATGACCCGAAACCACCCCCGCCTTCACAATCAGCAGTTGCTTCGATGTCGATTTTGATTTGTTCGCCATTGGCCACATCATAGCCGGAGGAGGAGACATCGAGGTTGATCTGATAGGATACCCAAGCACAGTTGCTTCCAAAAAATCCACCACAGGGGTTCTCAAGAGTCTCTGTGAAGGTATCGATGACATCCGAACCTGCTTTGAGTCTGTAGGTTATTTCTGCCGTTGATTGATTGTTTGAGCTTTGGAATTTGAGGTAATTGAAAACACGCACCTCAGAAGATGATTTTCCTTCTATGGTAAGATCCGATATCAATTCCTCGGTTTCGAATTCAACCCCCGATCCTAGCAAGGATGTTTCCTCATAACTGCCAGATGGTTCAATTGTTGTTAACGACGTACCGTCGTCGAAATACAATTCATAGTCCTCAAGAACGCCTCCAACGGGTTGAATTTTTTCCTCCTCTTGGAGTATTTCGACAGGGTTGTTCAGTGGAACAACTGCCAAAAACAGCGAAATCAATACTGCAAATACGAAGCGATTGGAAGACATGGTCAAGACATCCCTCAACGTAGGGGAAGCGAGCAGGCGTTAAACGGTTTTGCATGAAATGTTCAGACAATTCGGTTTCAGAAACGTGTTTTTGGTATCGAGGGAGGGATTTGAACCCTCGAACCCATCTGGGACCGGATCTTAAGCCCGGCGCCTTTGACCACCTCAGCCACCTCGATGCCTTACGGACTTCGAGCCTGTATGAAATCCTTACGAAGCGTTGAGAGCCCATCCACCGTCAACAAACAACTCCTGTCCAGTGAGGTAAGGAGATGTTGCGAAAAAGAACACGGCGCCTGCAACATCCTCCGGATCGCCGGAGCGTCGCAGAGGAATCGACTGAACGATTTTGGTGAAGTGTTCAGGTTCCCAGTCAGCGGATAGCTTCGCGCCAGGTGCGACACAGTTTACTCGGACTCGAGGTGCATATTCACCTGCAAGATTGAACATCAATTGACGGAGACCTGCTTTGCTCGAAGTGTAGTGAGAAAGTTGGCTCCAAGCCTTTCCTGCAGAGGTATCGGTCATACCA
>JAAXIR010000039.1 GCA_012270265.1 Candidatus Poseidoniales archaeon | reverse complement strand
AAGAAGTATTCTTGTTCCACATTCATGTTGTATCTTGGTGTCGACCGAACCTTCGACCTTCCTCACCACCAAATCTACGCTTCAAAGAATTACGTCGAGAATCTGGAAGACATCGAAAAGCACCACAGACTGTCTTGGGATGATCCGTCGGTCTACGTGCAAAACGCTTGCGTAACTGATCCGGACCTAGCACCAGAAGGATGTGCTACAGTCTATGTTCTCGTTCCTGTTTCTCACCAAACCGAGAACATCGATTGGTCCAAAGAGTCGAGTAAGTTCAGAGAACGTATCCTCGACCAAATCGAGACCAAACTTGGCTACGAAAACATCCGAGATCACATCGTTACTGAGATGGTGATGACGCCTGATGACTGGGGCGACCACTGCTACCGTGGCGCCGTATTCAATCTCGCACACGGCCTTGACCAGATGCTATGGCGACGACCTCGTAACCGATTCGAGGATGTCAAGAACATGTATCTCGTTGGTGGAGGAACACATCCAGGCTCAGGCCTACCTGTCATCTTCGAGAGCGCCCGAATTAGCAGCAAACTCGTTCTTGACGACTTGGGAATCAAGCCGGATTGGAACGGTGTTGAGACATGGTTCGAAAACGTACGTCGCTCACCAGCTGGACGCAAAGCTCAGAGTCGAGTGACCACCACCAAAGAGACTGGAACACCAACAAATGCATGAGGGAGCAGCGTGCGATTCGTTGCTCTCGTGCTGCTTCTGTTCCTGTCAGGCTGTCTTGAATCGACGGTTGAAGATGGTCGAGTTTTTACCGTCGAAACTCTCGATCGGCCGGAAGATGCCGGCCCGATGTACTCAATGAAAGACAACCTCAGTGAAGGACCCGTCTTGGTTCTCTTCATCGGTGTTGGCTGCATCGGCTGCAAAGACTGGACCGATGACTTGCGAGAGCATCACAACGACTGGATGGCTCAAGAGACACCTCTTCAAATCCTCTCTGTTGAGCTATATCTCAATTTTGAAACCAAAGAAGATGTTGCAGAAGAGTTCGGTTTCACAGACAGCAACCACTACACGCCATGGCCCATCGTGCTGCCAACTGATGATGATTCCATCCAACGGATCGAAGATCAAGCCAACTTGAGCCAATCTATTTTTGAATACTACGGTCTTCCTGGTACGCCTGCATTGTTCCTTATCGATCAAGACGGTGTTATCCAATGGGAAAGTGACACCTACTATCCGAACGAGAACTCTATTGGTGAGATTGAGAAAGCGTACAACAAGGTGATTTGATGGTTGAGACAATGCTTCTGGTGGCTTTCCTTACTGCAACCATGTGGGTTGGGCCCTTCTGGATGCTGATGCTTCTTCAGCCACATGCTGAACGAACCAAGAAATGGATGGACGGACCTTGGTTTGTTCTTGGACCGTTGGTTGCCTATCTCATTGTTCTTGCAATGAATCTCGGTGCGCTGGGTGATATGATTGGCGATGGTACGCTAAGCGGTGTTGTGTCCGGACTTGCTGATGTCCTTGGAACTGACGATGGTGCTGTACTTGCATGGACCCACTTCGTGATCGGTGATATCATCGTAACACGATGGATTTGGAAGCGTAGTGTTGAGACAGAAATCAACAAAACGGCTGCACAAGTCGCAATCCTGTTTGGCGTCATGCTCATGCCAGTTGGACTCGCAATCCATTTTATCACGATGCAGACGAACAAGCACAACAACACGCATTGATAACTGAAAGAATTGGGGTGGGAACATGAACAAAACGGATTTGATAGAAAACGCATTCCTTGAATGTGAAGAAATCTGCCGTCGTGCCTCTTCAACGTTCTACGCAAGTTTCTCCGCATTGCCGTATCAGAAGCGACGTGCTGTCCACGCAGTCTACGCATTATGCCGTTATCTCGACGATATTGCTGATGGTGATTCACGACCAGTTGTTCAAGAGTCCGAAGCCCTCAACAAACTCGTTGATGAGCGTGATGGACTTCTTCAGAGCATCCATCAAACAGCGATGAACAACGGCCCTGAGGAGCACCGATACCGCTTGATGGCACGTGTTGATGCGAAGGAACGACGCAATCGATTGTTTCCTGGAGATGAATCCGCAACTCAAAACGAAGCGATTTTCATCGCCATCAATGAGGTCTTCAAGCAGTTCCCTGTTCGCCTTACTGATTTTGAAACAATCATCGAAGGAATGGAGGATGATTTGTTCGAAGTGCGTCATAAAACCTGGGATGAAGTCCGTGCGTACTGCTACAAGGTCGCTTCAGCAGTTGGACTCGTCCTGATTGAAATTTATGGATGCGAAGATGCTGGAGCACGGATTCACGCCATCGACATGGGCATTCAATTGCAATTGATCAACATCCTTCGTGACGTCTCAGAAGATTATCGAAGTGGTCGAATTTACCTTCCAATCAACGCACTGAGCGAATACAACATCGAGATTTCCGAGCTTGGTAACACCGAATTTGGAACCAACCACCGCTGGAAGTCGTTCGTTCAAGAATACATCGAAATCGTTCGAAGACACCAAGAGTCGGCTCAACATTTGTTTGAATATCTTGATTCGAAATCTCGATTGCAGCCACAACTCATGTGTGAAGCATACGATGCTATCTTCCATGAAATTGTTCGACGGTCAGGTGACGTGTTCAGCAAGCGTCCTTCTTTATCCAAGTGGAGAAAGATTCGTCTTGCTGCAAAACTTTCGCTCCGCCGTCTACGTGCTCGGTGGTCGTAACCGTTTGACCGTTGAGGCAATGCATTGAAACCCTGATGGCTGGTGGTTGCATCATGGACGAGGTTTTACCAGTCTCTGTTACTGTTCTTCTTCCTACTCGGAATGAAGAGGAAGCACTTGGTGCAACCGTTGATGCCATCCCCCGAGATTGGTGCGAATCACTCGAGATCATGATCGTTGACGGTTCCTCAACGGACCGAACCAGAGAAATCGCCCTTGAGAAGGACGTCCGCGTTCATCTTGAACCACGAAAGGGTTACGGTCGAGCATACCGTACTGGATTTGTCGTTGCTTCAAACGACATCATTGTGACCATGGATGCAGATTGTACCTATCCAGCAGAATTGATTCCTGAATTGGTCAAGCGACTGTTGGATGATGACCTTGATTTCATCACCTGCGATCGCCTCAGTATGGCTGAAGACGGTTCCATGTCTGGTCTTCACGGATTTGGGAATTGGGTTCTCTCCTTCAACGCTCGACTTCTCTTCGGTTATGGAATCAAAGATTCTCAATCGGGCATGTGGGTGTTCCGCAAGTCGATTTTTGATAATCCAAAGATGCGTCCCACCAATGACGGAATGCCTCTCTCTGAAGAAATCAAGATTCTTGCACGAAAGCACCTTGGTCGAAAGAAGGCCATCGAAATCTCCGTTCCTTACCGAGAGCGTGTTGGTGAAGCTGAAATCCACACGTGGGGCGATGGTTGGAAGAACCTTCGATTCCTCTATGCGAAGCGGTTTGGCCTCCACAGAACCCGAACAGATTGGGGTCCACTCGACGACAATCCAGACAGTTTGAATGGTACATTGCCCGAACAACAATGATTGGCTTATCTTTTCAAACTTCCAAGGCGAGGGTCGATCGCAACTCGCTGTTGAATCAGTAAAGCAAGAGGCACAAGCGCCCACAAAGCAAGCCAGAAGTACATCATCTCAGAAACGTAAGGAGGCGTTTCTGTCCGCATCTCTCCGCTAATGGCGATGTATGATTCAGCATCAGGGCTTGTAGGCTCAGGAGGCGTTGCTTCAACGGCTGAACGATTCGCAGGACGGACCATTCCGATATCATAACCACTCACTTCAAAATCCAGCGTAAATCCATCCAGACCTAGGTTTGACGTTGAAGAAAATTCAGCATGGGCAAGAAACGCTACATCGTCTCGACTGTTGCTAAAATTTTGAGGATTATCAGCAACGGTAGCAAACCACGATGCTGGCAGGATAAAGAGAATCAAAACCAAAACACTGAGGACGCTTGTGAACGAAGCAAATGAGACGAAACGTCGAACAACGGTTCGTTTGATTCCACTTGCTTGTTTGGTCAAATCGATGCAGATCAACACCAAAAGAAGTGCAGCAAGGCCAATACTGATGTGAATCACCATGAATGTCGTCGATTTCACAGTATCTGGGGAAGGTGAAGAAAAGGCCTCATCGAGATTATCATCGTACTCTTCGATTTCTTGATCTGACAAAGCGGCTCGATCATCGCGCTCATCCTGCCAATGACTTAGCCGGAGAGGTCCGAACAATTCGATGCTCAGATCATCTTGGTCGTTCTGCATATCGATGGTAACATTGGCAGAAACACCCTCAAGCGAGAGTGGACCCTCTTCAACGGTTGCCGAGAGCGTGCCGACAAACCACGAATCCTCTTCAAGAGCAGTCTTCAGTGAGAGCAGAATCGCAATCTGAAGGATAAGCGTCAGGCTGGCTACAACTCGCCAGCGGGCAATGGGTTCGTGACCCGTTGCTTCGCTCATTCTTCGTCCTTTGAACGGATTGATACAAACATTCCTGCAAGTGCAATCATCGCCAGAGTGGTTACTGGTGAGAGGAACGGAAGAAGCGTGGATAGATCTTCTTCTGAACTCTCTTCAGAGACTTCTTCTTGGGCTTCTTCGTTGTTTGGTTCTTCAGGGAGTGTAGCAGGATCGATACCTTCGTTGACTGCTTCAACATCTTCGGTGTTGTGTTGTGTAACATCGACGAGATCGCTCAAATCGGTTTGGTCCTCAATTTCCTGAGCTTCTTCAACCGCTTCAATACCGGTGAAGTAAGTCACAGAGAGGTCTCTCTGGGGCGTACCGTATGCTGTGCTATCTGGTCCAATGAGTGTGTACCACTGCGTACCACCTGGTGATGCGACCAGTTGGAAACCAACGAAACGGTTGGTTGAATCATCGTACAATGCGTAGGCCATGCCGTCTTCGTATGCAACATCATAATCATCATCGAAGTTGGACAAACGGTTTTCGAGGTTTTGTCCAAAGGATTCCATGGTGTTATCCAGTGTCGATTCTGCAAGTGCTTCGACAATGGTCACGAGTCGCTCACTCGGCTCCAAATCTTGTGAAACCGAGTCGCACTCTTGTTGGGTACCAACAACCTCACTGTCACTCAAACGGGTGACCTCGATGTCGACACAGTACTCGCCAAAGCCGTTAATTTCAGCGTTGGCACTGTCGTACGAACTGTAGGATCCATCTGTTACGGCAGTGGAACCTGCATCGGATGTGGTTCCCTCATCATCGGTGACTGTCCACGAAATTTCGTAATTCTCATCGTATTCCATGCCCTGCACTTCGTAATCAAAGTTCATTTCTGATTCGCTTGCACCGTTCATGTAAACATAGACATAAACAGATTCTTCTTGCTCACTGGTTTCATCTTCACCGTTTGTGCAATCCTCCCATCCATCATTAACCCAGCCTCCGGGGATGACATCTCCGTCATCACAAACGAACTCTTCATCGGAGTTGTCACCGCAGTCATCGTAACCGTCCTCGACATACTCGTACGGGATTTCATTGAGGTTGGCACAAACGAAGTAGTCCTCGTCATCATCCTCTGATAGCTCATCAGCCAAATCGCCGAAAATCTCTTCGAAGTTTTCGTCACTGAGAAGAGCATCTACAATTCCGGGGTAATCTCCACTGCCAACAACGGAGTTGGCCCACATCATGGCCCACATTGCTGGGAAGGCAAGTGGAGTAGGAGATTCATACGCTTGGTGAACTTCGATGGTGCTTCCATCATCGATGGTTATCATTTGTGTT
>JAAXIR010000050.1 GCA_012270265.1 Candidatus Poseidoniales archaeon | reverse complement strand
TCAATTAAGAAAATTGGAATCCAATTAAAATCACACACCCGCACACCTGCCGCCGCGCAGGATGGTGGGGAATGAGCGAGGGTGCTGAAGCCTTCCTCGACCAAGTAATCACATGGAGAGAACTTGGGTTCGTCTACTGCTTTGAACATCCTGATCATACATCCTACGATACGTTACCTGAATGGGCAAAAAACACACTCCAAGAACACGCCAACGACGAGCGACCGTACATCTACACGTTCGAGCAACTCGAGCAAGGAGAACCGCACGATCCGCTTTGGAATGCGGCTCAACATCAACTCCGTAAGGAAGGCATCATTCACAACTACCTGCGAATGCTCTGGGGCAAGAAAGTGCTGGAATGGTGCCCTGATCCTGAAACTGCATGCGATTGGTTAATCCGATTGAACGATCGATGGGCACTCGATGGCCGTGATCCAAATTACTACACAGGCATTTTCTGGATTTTCGGTCGATTCGACCGAGGTTGGTTTGAACGTGCCGTGTTTGGAAAGGTTCGTTACTTGACATCAGCATCGACCCAGCGCAAGTTCAAAACTGAGGATTATATACGAAAATACGCAGATTCCTAACATTAGGTGAAGCGTATGCCGATTTTTGAACACAATGCCACGTTTCCATTTTCTCGACAGACTGTATGGAACTGGCATGCTCGCCCGGGTGCAGTACGCCGAATTATGCCAGACTGGGAAGGCATTCGTCCTGTGGAAGTCGGAGGAATTACCGATGGTGCAGTCACTGAATTCCGAATGAGCATTGGTATCGTGCCACAACGGTGGGTTGCCAAACACCACAGCTACATCGAGGGTGAACAATTCTGTGATGATTCGATCAAAGGACCGTTTGCTCGTTGGAATCACGTTCACAAGTTTGTCGATGGTGGAGAGCATGAGATGACCATCGAGGACAAGATCGATTGGAAACTGCCGTTTCATTTCTTTTCGAGAATTGGTGCTCCAATCATGGTCATGCCTCGAGTACGGACAATGTTCAAACATCGAACACGAAGAATTCTTGCTGATCTTACTCGTCAACAGATGTTCAAGGATGCTCCTCGACGTCGTATCCTCATCAGTGGTTCGACCGGATTGATTGGAACCCAACTGGGCGCTTTCCTCGAAACGGATGGGCATGACGTCCACCGTCTACTCCGTACGTCAACGAAGTTGCATGCAGATCAGAATCCTGACAACATTGTCCGATGGAACGACCAAACCGGAGAAATTATCGAGGGCTCCTTGGAAGGATTCGATGTCGTCATTCACTTAGCAGGTGCGGGAATTGGTGACAAACGCTGGAGTAAGAAGAGAAAGAATTTGATTGCTCAAAGTCGTTCCATTCCAACAGAAAATCTCTCGAAAGCTCTTGCTGCACTCGAATCGCCGCCGAGTGTGTTCATGTGCGCTTCTGCAATCGGGTTTTACGATAACAGAGGCGATGAAGAGTTGGATGAAACAAGCAGCATTGGCGATGGTTTCCTTGCCAAAATTTGCAAGCAATGGGAGGATGCAACAATTCCTGCTTCGAGTGCTGGAATCCGCACCATTCTCATGCGAACAGGTATCGTTACAACAGCTGCTGGTGGTATGCTCAAACAAATTCTCCCAATCGCCAAGATGGGTGCTCTTGGTCCGATTGGAGGAGGAAAGCAATGGCAATCTTGGATTTCTCTCGATGATCAAATCTATGCCATGCACCATTTGATGAACCAAGAAGATGCAGAAGGCGTGTACAATCTAACAGCACCTAACCCAGTGACACAGAAGGGATTTGCCAAGACACTTGGTAAGGTTCTACGCCGGCCCGCATTTGCTCCTGCACCCGGTTTTGTCATGAAAATCCTGTTTGGAGAGATGGGTAAATCACTGATATTGGACGGACAAAAAGTCCATCCGAAACGACTCTTAGAATCAGGAGATAGTTTCGAACTGGATACGCTTCACCCAGCCCTCCGTGATGCGTTAGGACGATTCAACTCATCGTCGCGTTCTTCTTAACCCGCATGTGTTATGGCCAAACATGCTCGGGCGTAGCATCGCTGTTGGCATGTTTGCCCTCATGGTGCTGTCCATGGTGCCATCGGTACATGCCGACGATACGCAGGCGTCCTCAAATCTGCTCACAGATGGCGTTTCTTCCAACGGTTACGTGTGCGATCCTGATGGTTGCTCACCCAACGATGGAACGGATTGGTGGCGTATTTATGCCTACAAGGGCGACATCGTTAGTATCGCCTTCTCCGGTTCAATGAGTAACGCAGCTTGGTGGTGTCCTGGCGATGGTTGGGAAGGTGATTACTCGATGCACGATGAATCAGGTTCTCAAGTTGCAACCATGGGGCGCAGCGATGACAATCCATCTGGAACGTTGTCGAAAACTATGTCACAAGCAGGATATGTTTACGTCAAAATCAAAGGGAAAAATTCCTGGTTCAACGATGGATTCGATTACACGCTTCTCGCCTCCATTGACAAGACTGATCGCGACACCGATGAGGACGGCTTCGTTGACTCCGATGATGATTGCGATTTGATCGTCGGTACCTCAACAAACGACCGACAAGGCTGCATCGATACCGATTCAGACGGTTGGTCCGATACCGATGCAGGATGGGACGTACAGAATGGTGCAGATGCTTTCGAAAACGATGCTACACAATGGCGTGACCGTGATTTTGACGGTTACGGCGATAACATCCTTGGTAATCAACCAGACCACTGTCCGGACAGCCGTGGATACTCAACTTCAGACCGATATGGCTGCATTGATTCTGACGGAGATTCCTATTCCGATGCTGACCCCGGCGGCCTCAATGGGCTTGAGCCATGGTATGCGCATCCAAATGGTTTAGCCGATGCATTCCCGCTTGAGATAACACAGTGGCAAGATACGGATGGAGACGGCTACGGCGACAATTGGGAGGATCCTTTGTGGAATCAAACCCACTTGGAGTGGGGAATCGGCCAGTGGCTTGAAACCGCACACCAACCCGATGCATGCCCGTTCATCCTTGGTGTCTCTTTTGCCGATCGATACGGTTGCCCTGATGCAGATGGAGATGCATGGTCCGATCCTGGTGAGAATTGGACCGCAGCCGATGGTGCAGATGCCTTCCCATTTGAGCCAACGCAATGGCGAGACCGAGACTTCGATGGATACGGTGACAACCAATCAGAAGGTGCAAAACTGATTGATGATTTCCCAGATAATCCGACTCAGTTCAGAGATACTGACTTTGATGGTTGGGGTGATAACCAAACCTATGGGGCCACACAAATAGATGATTTCCCAATGATACCGAGTCAGTATCGAGATAGTGATGGTGACGGGTACGGTGACAATTTAACTGGTTTTGAGGGCGATGTCTGTATGAACTCCAACGCTGAAGAAGTCGAAAGTGGTTGGATCTCTCGTTTCGACAGACTCGGTTGTCGTGATGTCGATAAGGATGGATATTCCGATCCAACCGATGATTGGATTGCGCACCCACAAGGGTTTGCTGATGCCTTCCCGAACGATGCTTCACAGTGGCACGATACCGACAATGACGGATTTGGTGATAACATGGAATATTTCGATGGTCAAGCATGGCGCCTTGCTTACCGTGGTGATGGATGCAAGACCACCTATGGCCTCTCGACATTTGACCGATGGGGCTGCCCGGATTTCGATGAAGATGGCTGGTCGGACCCCACACCGTACTGGCTCGCTAGTCCTGGTGGTACAGCGGATGCTTGGCCAGAGGATCCAACCCAATGGCATGACCGTGATGGTGATGGCCGAGGGGACAACCCCTCTGGCACAACCGCTGATGTTTGCCCATCCCAACCCGGAACCTCTGTTGGCCCAAGCTCAGGAGGCGACCGCTGGGGTTGCCCAGATACAGATGGTGACGGTTGGTCGAATCTTGGTGATGCGTTCATTCATGAACCAACACAATGGCGAGATACGGACGGCGACGGTTACGGTGACGAAGCCGATGGAAATGAGGCAGATGCATGTCCAACGATCCGCGGAACTTCAATCCTTGATCGATTGGGTTGCCGAGATACCGATGGTGATGGTTGGTCGGATCCAACCGATGGCTGGGACGCTCATCCGTACGGTTCAGCGGATGCCTTCCCGACCGAAGCCCTGCAATGGAAGGACAGCGATGGTGATGGATTTGGTGATGTACCTCTCGGTGCTCTGCGAGATGACTGTCCCGAAGCGTTCGGAACCTCAACGCGAGACGTACAAGGGTGCGAGGACAACAACGGCGATGGTTGGTCGAATGAATATGGTGAATGGAACGCTGCTCTTGCCATCATGGGTGAGGACCCTGCAGCATCATGGTTGACCTATCTTATCGTTGGTGTTTCGTTCATTCTCGGAGCTTCTGCAGCACTTGTTGTTCGAACCATGCGATCTGAAGATGAGAAAACCTTGACAGAGGATCTCCTTGCAGTTCATGATACCTCTGAACCTCTTGCACCATCCACTTCGACTGAGATGGCATTACCAGAATTGGCAATACCGCTCCCTCCTCCTCCTGGAGGTGAAAACGATGCGTAGGATGGCTATGGTCTTGGTTCTGCTGTTTGTTGTACCAATGCTCAGCGTTGGACAGGTCACTGCAGAAGCGGACATTGGACTTGAGGAGGCGGGAATTACGATGGTCGCACTCCGCAACGATACACTTGATTTGAACCAAGATGGTGACATCGATGCTGTACGGGTTGTTGTTATTCTTAACTCATCCATTGAATCGACCATTGTCGACGTTCGTCTTATCGCTACCCACAACGACAGAGAAGTCGTTGAATCGACAACCATCGAGATAGTCGGTCAGTCAAATGTGAGTCTCACCTACGATGCTTGGTCTCGAGGATCTCATGACCTTGCTCTCGGATTTTACGATATGAACGGTGTTGAGATCTCAACAATCTCTCTGCCGAGTTACGAGATGGTTCCTGCTCTTCAGACGCCGATGATTTCGCTCCAGTTTACCGGACAGAGCAATTTGCAAACGGGTTCGAATTGTGAAATCAATCGGGTGTTTATGGATGAAACAGGGCCGCGATACGGTGCACTGGGGACTCTCACTTTCACCGGGGCACCCTTCATCGTTCTCGATAATGCAACAAGCATCGATTGCTCCTCTTGGCCAGCTGGTCAGTACTCACTTCGTGAAACCTACCGCAATGAACTTGGCCAAACCGCTGAAGCTTCCCTGAATCTTACGATTGAAAATCGACCCGCTCCTACCTTCGAACTCGTGGTGACTGGTGATGGTTTGTCCACAGACAGATCGTGCTTGATCGCCATACAACCAACAAATTCCAACGAGGATTTCACTCCTTACACCAAGGAATGGGACGTCTCGACAACATCGACCATGACCGATGGATCGGTGTACGATTGTTCTGCACTTCCAGCAGGTGTTCATCTCGTGGTTCTCAAAGTGACCAACCTCGAGAACATCGCAAGCACGCAAGCCGTGAACATCGTTCGTCTTCCGGCAGCCGAACTCACTTCAGAAGAGCAAGCAGCCTTGCCGAGCCAATCGTTTGGGGATGAAACACCAACCGAGGAAGTTGGCTGGTATACGATTGCCGTTCTCGGTTTCATCGTTGCAATCGTCGTGTTCGTTATGCTTGTTCGAATACGAGAAGACGACGAGCTGCTGACCTTGCCTGAACTTGGTCCAGCCCCTCAAATCCTTAATGACGGTTCTCCAGATCCTCAAGGTTTGCCAACCGTCCTTGATGATGAGGGTCAGCTTTGGAGAAAACATCCAGATGGTTCACTCGACTGGTGGGATTC
>JAAXIR010000244.1 GCA_012270265.1 Candidatus Poseidoniales archaeon | reverse complement strand
CATTCATCAGCAGCGAGATCGATTGTAGCCATGTAGGAGTCAGGACCATCGGTCAGCATGAACGGTACACGCTTCAACGGAGGTGCTCGGAATTGAATTTCATGAACGGTCGAACATGCTTCACATCGCAGGAGGTAATCCTTGCCTCTGCCGATTTCTTTTTCCTTGAGAATCATGTGACCTGTCACGTCTTCGCATGTAGGACAAAGAACAGCGTTTTCGATGACCTCGTCGTCATCGAAGTCGTCTTCGTAGAATTCGTCATCCATGCTTCTCAGGTTGCTCTCGAAGCATGCCCCCTTTGAATCCACCGCTTGTGGTAGGGTCACTGTCTTCAAAACAATCCGCCGTTGTGGTCTTTCCATGAGCGAGATTGGGCGTGACCAGGTTTTGCCCACGCTCTTGAATGCGGATCATGGCCGTTCTCGTGACGAACCGGAAATTGCAGCAAACATTGCTACACAATTGGAGCACATGGGATTGTCCACATGGTCGATTTCAGTCTTGCGTCGTCTGCGTGATGCAATTGGTCGCCAAGAACCTGATCGTGTCCTCGAAGTTGGAGGAAGTATCGGGCATCGCTCAGCTTGGCTGTATGACCTGTTCGCAGAACGTCCTGTTTCTCGCTTTGATATCATCGAACAAGGAGCGAAATTTGGGGTCATCCTCCACCGTCTTCAAACACGATACGATGCATCATCGTGGTCAAACATCATTGTCAATGATTTTGCGACTCTGTGTGCTGAAGAAAAAGCTTGGAAACTAACAACGGCTTCCGGGGTGGGTGCCGACGAACGTCGCCTTTCTGAAGCATATGATGCAATCATTGTTGACGCACCTCTCAGTCGATTGGCTGATGATTTACAACATGCTATGGGTTTGCTTTCCAACAACGGTGTTCTCTACACAACAGAACCAGAAACGCCTGTAGGAGAGTACGATGAACTTGATGACGACGGGAAAGCGAAGGTCGATGGATTCAATGCATGGATCAAATTCGTACAAGAATCTCAACCGAACTATCACATGGCCTTCGTCCCGCTCTTTGGGGGGACCATCGTTGCCTTCTTCAAGCGGTAGATTGTTGGTCAGCCAATTCTAAGAGGGCATCAATATCGAGCAAACCGTATCCATAGTCGTCATCGTGATCGGACTGCCCATCTCGTGGTTGAACGGATTGCATAATCCAGTCTTTGACCTCATCAATGGTTGAAACATCCCCTGATGTCCCGTTGCTGGCCAACTGTGGTTGGGCTTCAAGCAACAGAGCAATGGCCCCAGTCACGTATACAGTAGCAGCGCTTGTTCCACTCGATGCTGACCACGTCCCCTGATGGTTGAGTACTGGGACTTCTTTTGCCGGTGCAACCAATTCAGGCTTTTTGTCAGGGTCGCCACGGGGAAGCTTGAATGGAAGAGCACTGAATCCATTGTTCCCGGTTGAGGATTTGGCCCAGTGTTCTCCTGACAGTGTCACTCCGCCAACGCAAATGACTCTACGCTCGCTCCCTGGTGATGCAACATCCCCATCGTCATTTTCACCACCATCGTTACCCGCAGCTGCGACAACGAATATTCCACGCGCAGTAGCATCGTTCACTGAGTCTTCGATGGTCCTGCCACTGGAACCGGGCAATGGGAACAAATCTTGCCCCCCACCCAATGAGAGGGAAATAATGCTCACGTTTTGACCGATGCACCAATCGATGCCTGCAACGACGTCTTCTTCGTATCCGGACCCATTGGCAAGCAATGCTTTGGCGACATAGAGATTCACGTCTTTTGCGATACCGTTTATCCAACCATTTGCTACGAGGATTCCTGCCATGTTCGTTCCATGTCCATGATCGTCGTATGGATTGGATTTACCTTGAACAATATCAACCCAGCCTGCCACATCAAAACCTTCCAAATCTGGGTGATTCAATTCCATACCCGTGTCAACAATGCACACATTGACTCCAGAGCCAGAATAACCGCTTGGAAGATTGATGAGTTCTCTGTAGGTTTGTTCAGATTCAATCAGAGCATCGCTCGGTTTGACGAATGTCAGACCATCACCTACAATGATATTGTAAGCAAAGCCTGCTACCAAGATGAGTAGTGCGGCAGTAGCAACGCTCACGATGCGTCGAACGATTTCAAGGTCCTTTTCAAGTCGTGGAGATAGGCCCTCGTCCTTTGCATCTGTCTCATGATTCCCTGTCACGACAGCCCCTCACTGAAATGCCTGAACTGCTTCTGAAAACGTATCGACAAAACGCTTCACGTCTTCCTCAGTGTTGTAGAAATAAGCAGAGGCCCTTAATGAGCCATTGTATCCTCTGTCATTGAACCAAGAATGCACACAGTGCTGGCCAGACCGAACCATGACGCCCGATACCTCGTCAAGAAGCAATGCGATGTCATGTGCGGGAAGCTTCTCATCAAGGAGCAGTGAACAAATACCTCCACGTTTGGATGCATCTTCTGGACCTATGATTGAAACACCGTCCAAATCTTTGACTCCATCTGACATAATTCTGTTTAGATGAATCTCATGTTCGTGTATTTGTTCCATATCGAGACTGGTTAGATAATCAATGGCAGCACCAGTTGCCATCATGCCTGCAAAATGACCGAGACCACCCTCAAACTTGGAAGGTGTTGTGGCCCATTCGACACCATCGTAGTGTGATGTCTTGACTGTCTGTCCCCCGGACTGGATGGTGCGCATGGAGTTAAGCAACTCTTCTCTGCCCCAAAGACCTCCCATTCCTGACGGGCCGAGCATTTTGTGTATTGAAAATGCAAAGAAATCTATGCCCATCTCTTGCACATCAACCGGCATGTGCGGAGCAGATTGGGCACCGTCAACACAGACAAGGGCATCGAAATCTTTCGCGATTTTCGTGATTTCTCGAATTGGGGTTTCAATTCCATCGAGGTTGCCAACTTGGCTCACAGAAACCATCCGCAATTTGCTACCTGCTTCTGCGCACATGTTTTCAAACGCTTCAAGGTCGAACTTGTTGTCATCGTGTGAAGTCACGACGCGATGGTCAACTCCCTGTTCTTCTTCCAGTTGCAGCCACGGGACAAGATTCGAATTATGCTCTCTATCTGTTGTGAGAACAACATCTCCTTTTTGCCATGCCAATCCTTTTGCGACTTGATTGAGGCTGTGGGTTGCATTTCGTGTAAAGACGATTTCATTAACCGATGGTGCGTTGAAAAATTGACCAAGTGTTCTCCTGGAATGCGCGATTGTTTTTGAAACAGTTGTTCCAAATCTGTGGACGGAACGGCCTCCACAACCTGGCGTTTTTGTGTAATAATCTGAAATCGCATTGATGACGGAGTGTGGTCGAAGAGTGACGCATGCATTGTCAAGATAGGCAACAGGTTGGTCCTCACACAATGCAGGGAAATCTTCGCGTAATTTTGCTAAATCCATCACCATGCCTCCTCATCGGGGGATACCTCAACAATGTTTGCTTTGCTCATGAGATCTTCGTCTGCAGAGACTGCAGCCTTCGTTCGAACACGTGCCTCATTACCGAGCATTCTTTGCGGGAACCAGACGGTCCAGATAAGTAACGGAATCGTTAGAATCGAAAAGAGAATGTGCAGCGTCAGGGCCCATGTTCGAGATCCTGTACGTTCAGCGATGTATTGTGCTCCAGTCCAAGCGCTAAGCATGGCTGAAATTGCCCAAGCTGCACACACAAAGGCCCATCCTCGCAAAGAATGTTCAAGCATTGATTCCTCCATCACTCGAACATCCTCGTGTAAGTGGTGGGTCTCAACATGGAGGTCCCTTGTTTCACGCACTGCTTTGATGAAGAAGTAGAGGAAAAAAATGCACACCAACGTAATGAGGAATCCTCCCATCATATCTGAAAGAGAAAGCCCAACAGGGAAGTTCTTGTTCGTCGAGTGGAAGAAAACTTGGGCTATTGCGAATCCTGCCCAGATCATCAGCAATGTGACTGTATGTGTTCGCATAATTGGGAACATTTGGATGAGCATGAACAGGAACCATCCCCAAATGAGTATGGAAATGACCATCTGAAAGTAGGCCGTACTCCCTGCGATTTGGAGACCTTCCAGACCTGCTACCTTTGCGTTCCCTCCATCAAAGATATCTGCATTAAGTGCGCCGAGAATAATTGCCATTACTGCTGACATAATTGCAATCGTAAATTGTTGGTTCCAATCGAGACGGATCAATTTCAACTGGAACATCAACTCTTGACGGATTTGTGGTATGAGTGGATGAACATCGAAGAACTTCGGTTCAACGTTGACATCGTTTAATCGAAATGGAAGTGCATCGTGAGATGCGTCATGGGTTACTGTTTCCCCACCGTCCATGTCACCCCGTGAACGTCCCCCTTTGAGGTTCTTGCGTTCCTACATTGACAAGCGAGAGCGTTAAACGCTGATGTCGGTTGGGCCGAACTGCGAGCCGAGATCGCATAGCCTGGTAGTGCGCGCGACTGGAAATCGCGTGGGCCTGTCCCTCGGGAGTTCAAATCTCTCTCTCGGCGCCAACTCACATGCTTCTCGCCTGTTTTTGGAAGACGCGAAGCGGTTATATCGAAATGCTTGGTGGCATGGACGCCGCCACCGTGGCTTAGTGGTATAGCACCTCATTGGTAATGAGGAGGTCGCGAGTTCGATCCTCGCCGGTGGCTCCACCAACAAATCTGCTTTTGATGGTTTTTTGCTCGGCAAACATTAAGAGTTGTCTGGATTGAATTCATGATGAAGAAGGGAACTTCTTCGGATGGGATATACATGAGCACTGCTACTGAAAAGAAGAACGATACGAAAGCACGCATCAAAGAGCTGCAAAACCAAGTCGATGATTTGAAAGAACTTGTCAACACACTACTCTCCGTCATTGTTGAAGAGCCGGATGGTGTTCACAGCGGTTCTGCACCTACAGGCGGGCATCCACTCGCCAACACTTGCATGTGATCATCCCTTGATGACGGCCATTGGCTCGAGACGTAAGACTGGACGAGCTAGGTTTGCACGACTTGTATTTTCGATGACTTGATCGACATTTTTGTAGGCCTCTGGAGCTTCCTCAGAAAGAATGTTTTTTGTTGCAGCTTGTACAACAATCCCTCTGTTACGAAGTTCGTTTTCCTTCTGTTCAGCGTTAATTTGTTTCCTTGCAACTGAGAGGGATAATGCTCTTCCTGCTCCATGACAAGCACTCCCGAAGGCTTTGTGTTCTTGTGTTCTTGGCCCTTACATCAGCCATGAGCCGCGGCCCATGTCACCGGGGACAACCACGGGTTGTCCTGTATCGGAAAAGGATGCGTGGACGTCGGGTTGATTGCCACTAAATGCTCTTGTTGCACCTTTTCTGTGTACGACTGAGGTGCAGTTTTTTCCGTGAATGACGTGGTCTTCAATCTTGGCGATGTTGTGCGATACATCGTAGAGGGTTGACAATTCGATTTCTTCCCCGAGTTCTGCCTTCAATCCCTTGAACAAACGGTCGGTAAGGACAGCTCGATTCGTAAAGGCAAAATTAGCTGCGGTTTTCATGTCATTGAGATAGGCCTGACCTTGTTTGGAATGGATTGGTGCGGATGCGAGTTGACGATCGGGTAAAACGTACCCCCATTCCTCGTCAACCCAATCGTTTCCACGTTGTTTGAGACGCAATTCCAACTGGTGAATGTGGTCACTGCAGACTTGGTGGCCGAGTCCGCGTGAGCCTGAGAGAATCATTGCGACAACCTGATTCTCAGAACGATTCCAATGCTTTGCAGTCTCAACATCCACATTCAATTCAGCATATTTCAATCCACATTGAAGCTGCCTTAGACTCGCCATTC
>JAAXIR010000007.1 GCA_012270265.1 Candidatus Poseidoniales archaeon | reverse complement strand
GTTGTACGCATCGAGATCTGCTGCAGTCTTAGCTCGTGAACGTGTTCGTGTACCTGCACGGCGCTTGAGACGAACGTTGGTGGTTGGACCGGTTGCTTCGGAGCCAGCCGCTCGGTTCTTTTTGAGCGCACCTTCGATGGTGTCTCGAATCGAGCCAGCTGTTTCAGAGTCCGTTTCACAAACTTGTGCGATATCTTGGGCAGAGAGGACCTTAACATCGTCCCATTTGCGATCGTTGGCAAGGGTGTGAGCAAAGTTTTCTGCAATACCCAAATCCATGAGCTTCTTCTTGGTTGCACTCTTAACGACCATCAGACGTCACCTCCATCGTGGAATTCTTCAACATCATCCCATGCGCCAAGATCGTCTTCACGCTCTTCACGCTCGATGCTTTCTCGAGTAACCTTGGTACCACCCTCGGTTCCAAGTGCACCGTCGATGATAACATCGATGTTGAACGCAGCACCGTGGACACCACGGCTTGGGTCGATACCATCTTCACCATATGAGAACTGGATGATTCGATTTGCCGTGTTGCGTACGGAGAGCATGTCGTCGTTGAAGACCTTGAGATCGTCCATAGCGTTGATGAGTCGGCGTTGCATGTATCCGGACTTGGACGTACGGACAGCAGTATCGACAAGGGACTCACGACCGGAAACGGAGAGCATAAAGAACTCCGTTGGTTCAAGACCACGCTTGAATGAACCGGAGATGAATCCACGGTCTTGCGCTCCTCGACCACCTCGCTTGAAGTGAGGAAGAACACGCTCGTTGTATCCACGCTCGAGACGCTTACCACGAACCTTTGCTTGTCCAATTGAACCGGCCATCATGTTGAGGGTGTCCATGGATCCACGGTCACCAGAAATCGCCATGTTGACCGCAGCGTTGGTGGAACCGGATTGGTTCAGTTCGTTCTTTGCAACGTCACCAGCAGCTTGCTTTCCTTCATCGAGCATAACCATGATGTTCTCTTCGAGCGTTTCACGCATGGTTCGACCAGGTCGTGGCTCGTACTTCCGAGGGTCACCCTTGGCTGCTTCAAAGCGGGCAAGTTCTTCCTCAACGAGGGCACGGGCCGCTGCGTTTGCCTCATGAATGGCTTCAAGTGCTTCTGCGCTCAAATCCTCATCGTCGATACCTGTGGTAAATCCGAGGGATGTACAGGCAGCGATGGAGAGTCGAGTGAACTCGTTCAAGAATTGAGCACCCTTCTCAGACCCATTGCTCTGTACAATGGCGTCGAGGAGACGACCGTCTTCAGCACCGATGGCACGCTTGTCGAGTGTTCCGACAACGTTTCCGTCCTTGACGTGGACTTCGTCACGGCTTCGTGACATGAAGTGAAGGTTGATGTTGTCAGGGACAATCAACGAGATCAAATCTTGTCCGCGGAAGGCATCGTTACCGTTCTCATCCTTGACGATCTCAGGAAGGTCGCCGGTGTAGGCGATGCTTCCGAGCATTTCAAGACCGTGAGCCTTGGATACCAATGTTCCTGGACGAGAGAGCAAGTATGCACCGGAGATGTGGTCGTGAATACCGCCGATAACGGCACCACCATATCGAGGTGTCAGGATGTGTTCTTGCACTCGCATCAAAATCTTGGCTTCAGCACGTGCTTCTTCGGATTGAATGACGTGAAGGTTCATTTCGTCACCGTCGAAGTCAGCGTTGTACGGAGTACAAACAGCGAGGTTGAAACGGAACGTGTGACCCTCCATAACTCGGACTTCGTGGACCATCATCGACATTCGGTGAAGCGATGGTTGTCGGTTGAAGATGGCAACGTCCCCATCGATGAGGTGGCGTTCGACTTGCATTCCTGGCTTCGGGTTTCCGCGGATGTCAACGGTTGAAAGTCGGTCTTCGACAGGCGTTGGCATTTCGTAGTCATCTTCTGGGCTGCCACAGTGTGGGCAGCGGATTTCAAGATGCTCTGGGAATGGCTCAGGATCAGGGTTGTCGGCTTGCGCAAGTTCGTGCATCCATCGGTAGTGGAGAACTGCACGTGGGTCGTCTTCTGGGAGAGGATGACCATGCTCGTCTTCACCACGGAGGTTACGAAGCGTTGCTTCATCGTCAACGATGTAACTGGACTCGGTCAAATCGCTTCCCTCAACACGGTTGATGAGTGGACGTACGACCATTCCTGGCAGGAAGTTTGGTGCAGGAAGGACCGAATCGAGATCGAATCGTAGTGTGTGTTCAGACTCACACTCTGGGTTGTGACATCGGAAACCTGCGTTGATCAAACGGCTTCGTGGGTTGATTCGAACACGACGACCGTCGCCACGTACGATGTAGTTCACACCAGGGTGGACATCAGGACCGCGTAGAATCATCTGACGCATTTGCTCACGGTTTCGAAGGGTAACACGAATAGGTACAGTCAACTCCTTCGCAACCTTCACAGGCACACCGACTTCGTTAACCCCGAGGTATGGGTCAGGCGAAATAACGGAACGTGCACAAAAGTTGACACGCTTACCGGATAGGTTCGAACGGAATCGTCCTTCCTTCCCTTTCAATCGCTGGGTCAAGGTCTTCAATGTACGACCAGAACGGTGACGAGCAGGAGGGACACCAGAGGTCTGGTTGTCGAAGTAGGTGGTAACGTGGTATTGCAACAATTCCCACAAGTCTTCAACAATCAGTTGAGGAGCACCGGAATCGCGGTTCTCCTGCAGCCGCTGGTTGATTCGCAAGACGTCATCAAGCTTGTTCGTCAAGTCGTCTTCAGAACTGTCACCACTGTCGAGTGTGATCGATGGCCGAACGGTGATTGGTGGCACAGGTAGGACCTTGAGAACGGTCCACTCTGGACGGTTTTGCTTGTCCATACCGATGAAAATCAAGTGTTCGTCAGGAATGCTTGCAAGCCACTCACGAACGTCACGTGGGTTCATCTTGCGCTCAGTTTCCTTTCCACCAGTTCCAACGTTCTCGGTCTTTTCCTTGAACGTAGTTGGTTTGTCGAGACGGATTTCACCTTGCATTGCACCGCAGTGCATGCAGGTACGTCGGTTCTTGCTCGAAGCAACCTTCTCAACTTCCTTGATGATGCTTGAGAATTCTGTGGAACCTACACCGTGCTTGGTGATGATGTCCTTGATTCGCGAGCGGTAGTAATCTTGCTCTGAAAGCTCAGGATTTGAAGGGTGTGTCTCCTTCGCTGAGTGAAGTAGAACCTGACTGCATGACTTGCAGGTGGACTTGAGAGCGGTCTTGATCAAGTTGACGAAACCGATGTGGATGACCGGAAGTTCAAGTTGAATGTGTCCGAAGTGTCCTGGTGATTCGTCGTACTTGCAGTTGTCCGTTGGACAAACGAGTCCCGGCTCGATGACACCCATGTGTGGGTCCATCAAACCTTGTCGTTAGGCGTGTCCGGCGTCCTTGTAGGTATCCGGAGTCTTGACCTCGACAGAGGACATCTTACGGATTTCAACAGGGTCCATCAAGCTGAAACGAATTTGCGCAATTCGCTTTGGAATCAATGTGGTTTTTCGGCTCATCTTCGGTCCTCCAGTTCAAGTCGCATGGCAACCCCAAGACTCTTCATTTCGTCGAGCAGGAGTTTGAACGCATACGATGTTTGTACCTTGTACACTTCAGCCCCGTCACCATGGACTGGACTGACGTACGTTCTTCGCTTTGGATCGTACCAAGCAATGTGCCCAGATTGAGCACAAACGAACATGTCAATACCATCGGATTCATCGAGGAGACGGTCCTTGATGACCATCGAAGCACCGTGTGCAATCAGGCAGTCACGTTCCATCTCACCAAATCGTAGACCACCTTGTCGTGCACGACCTTCGGTCGGCTGACGGGTGAGGATTTGGACACGTCCACGAGAACGTGCGTGAATCTTCGAACTGACCAAGTGGTGAAGTCGCTGGTAGTAGATACAACCTACGAAGATGTCAGCAGGGTATGCTTCACCCGTTTCACCGTTGATCATGGTTTCACGGCCAGTGTGAGCCAGTCCGTTTCGGACAAGTCCGTCACGAAGACTGCTCTCCTTTTCTCCACGGAAGGCAGTACCATCGATTCGGCGTCCTTCCATAGCACCGACCTTACCACCGATCATTTCGAGAACGTGGGCAACGGTCATTCGTGAAGGAATTGCGTGTGGGTTGATGATCAAATCAGGGACGACACCATCTTGCGTGAACGGCATGTCTTCAGGTTCGACAAGTCGGCCGATGACACCCTTCTGTCCGTGACGAGAAGCAAACTTGTCGCCAACTTCAGGAACCTTGTGACTTCGGACCATAACACGAACCAAACGACCGGAGTTGTCGGATTCTGTGACGTAGACGTTGTCGACCCATCCCTTCTCACCGTGGCGAACAAGCATGGATGATTCACGTCGTTCTTGTGCCATAAGGAAGGCACCGCTGTTGGACTCCTCAAGGAATCGAGGAGGACTGGTCTTACCGACAAGTACGTCGCCGCCCTCGAGGTAGGTCTCTGGGAGTGGCAATCCATCGTCTTCGAGATGGAAGTAGGCTTCTGCTGGCTTCAATCCCTTGACTTCTGTCAGCTTGTTACCGGGCTTCTCGATCTCCTCGACTTGACCGCCTGGGAATCGACGTCGCTCAGCGTTGTAGGTTCGGTTGAAGGTTGAACGTCCAAGTCCACGGTCAACGGATGCACGGTTCATGATAACAGCGTCTTGCATGTTGTAGCCGTGCAGGGACATGATGGCGACGATGAAGTTCTGACCACCTGGTCGCTCATCGAAGTTTGTGGTTCGCATAGCGTCTGTTCGAACAATCGAACGGTGTGGGTAGTGTAGAATATGCGCACGTGTGTCCGGACGTAGACGGTAGTTTGCGCTTGGGAGACCAAGCGATTGCTTGACCATCGCTGTACCACCAGTAACACGAGGGGTTGAGTTGTGTTCTGGGTATGGAATCAACGAAGCACAAACACCGAGGACGAGTTGTGGGTCGATTTCGACGTGTGTGTGCTCGGACGAGTAGAGCAATGGAACATCGAATTTTGCGATTTCAACGCTACCGTTTGGCATTCGAACCTCTGCTTCGAGAGAAGCAGATTCAACACCAGGTTCACCAAGGTTGACCCATCGAATGTTTTCGTGGGTAACTGGACGGCCAGCAAGTGGGCCTTCGGGAACGGTCTCTGGTAGAACGAATGGTCGTGGGGCGATGTAGAGGTCCTCTTCTTCCTCAGCATCGACCCATTCAACGATTCCATCGATAACCAAGTCACGGAACGTGATGTTTCCTGCAGCAAGGTCGTTGAGATGGCTGTTCTCAAGACGAGGTGTGCCATCGTATAGAATCAACAGAGGACGAAGGATTCGACCCTTGTCTGTGTTGATGAAAATATCACGGTTTTCGGTATCGTGTCGGATGGAAACTTCCGATGGGATGGTTCCACGACGTCGGCTGTTCTTGAACTGGGAAAGAAGGTTCTTTCCGTTCTTGTGCATACCGTAGATATCACCGTTGACGTGAATTCGGTCACCATCGGTCCAATCCTTTGGCTGGTAGACGTCGAGTTCGTCAAGTCGTTCACGGATCTCTTGCGGGTCGACTTCTTCGGAGATGTCGACCATTTGTGCTGCGTTCTTGACCAGCCCACAGTTTTGTCCTTCAGGTGTCTCGTTTGGACAGAGACGGCCCCACTGTGTTGGGTGGAGGTCACGGGCCTCGAAGTGAGGTTGACTGCGAACCAACGGCGAGGTGACACGTCGCATGTGAGAAAGCGATGCGAGGTAGGTTGTTCGGTCGAGCAACTGACTGCCAACAGATCACAAAAAAAACACCACCGGCTGCCCACAAATCACAAAACAATAAAAGCAAAAGCCAGCCAACAAAACAAAAAAGAAACAAATGACTGCCAACAACTCACAAAACAAAAAAAAACACGTGG
>JAAXIR010000145.1 GCA_012270265.1 Candidatus Poseidoniales archaeon | reverse complement strand
CAAAAGACCGTTTCGTTCATTTTCCAAGAAGGAAACCTCCTTCCTGATTTGAACGCTCGAGACAACGTTGCTCAACCACTACGTCATCAAGGTGTTTCTTCAAAGAAAGCACTCGCACAAGCCGATGCTATGCTGGAACGATTGGGAATGGCGCATCGAACACGAGCACTCCCTGCTATGCTCAGTGGTGGAGAGCAGCAGCGTGTAGCCATCGCTCGTGCACTCATTACCCGTCCTCGGTTGATTCTTGCAGACGAGCCAACCGGTGCACTGGACCCAGTGACAAGTCGAGAAGTTCTTGCTTTGTTCAAGGATTTGCACGAGAACGATGGTGTATCGTTCTTGATTGTCACGCACTCGAAGGAAGTCGCTTCGTTCGCAAACCGTTCTTTGGAACTTCGAGACGGTCGATTCGTTGCCGAACACGGCGACTCCATCGATGTTGAAGATTTGAGCAAAGATCGAGAACTCATCATCGATGAAACGGGTACCGTCACATTGCCTCCTGATCTCTTGGTTCGCCTTGGTGGAGCAGGACGATACACGGTAGGAAACGTTGCAAGCGGATATCTATCACTGCAAGGCGATTCTGTTGAAGCCATGGGCAAGATGGAGCTTGCGCAAGTGTGTCCTGCCTGCAAACATGACTATCTTGATAGCGATGAGCAGGAGTGTCCATCTTGCGGCTCAAGTCGGCCCATGGTGGAAGTTCAAGCATGAAGCAATTCATCTCATTTGTGAGTTATCTCGAGGGTTTCTCAGCCCTGTTCCTGTTTGCAGTGGCGATGCCTGTCAAATACATCGGTGGCAATCCCGAACTGGTTTCGCTCGTCGGTGCCATTCATGGTGGACTCTTTGTCGCATTCATCGCCTTGCTGTTTGTCGGTGTAGGACGTCAATGGAACATGACCGCATTGATTCACGGATTCATCGCAGCAGTTGTACCTGCAGGACCGTTCCTGTTCGATGGAATGCTCATCAGTGGCGAGTATGACCTTGAGTAAACAACAGATTGAGCATCGAAGTCTGTGGAATGATTATATCCTTTGAAAATATAACTCACGCTAAGACGTGATAATCTTGGATGCAAAAAAAATCTTTCAACCGAAAATATGGTACATCATTTGTGGCGCAGTCGCCCTTCTTGGTGGAATTGAAAACATGATGAACGCTGAAACTTGGGCCGAAAGCGCCTGGGGTAAGGACGGCGTAACTGAACAAAGCAAAGCAATGGAGACGCTCTTTGGGCTCTTCATGTGTGGATTTGGAGCAATGGGTCTTGTCTGCGCCTTCGTGCTTGATGGAACAACGCAGGCGAGATTTGCGATGGTGAATGCAGGTGTCATCATGGCATTCTTTGTTGCCATGTTCGTGGTTCTACCTGGAACAGGCTACGAAATGCCAGGTGTTGCTTGGTTAGTACCACCATTCTTGTTCCTTGGTGGTCTTCTTGCTGCTGGCTACTTGCACATGAATGATGCAGATACTGCTCAAGAGGTTGCTTGAGATGGATGCAAAGTCGATTCTCAACACGAAGGTGTGGCTAACAATCATTGGTGTCATGCACCTTCTCATGGGTGTCATTGTCAACTATATGGAAAACGGTAGTGAGGACAACCTCGCAGGTTTTGGGTTCTTTGCCATGATTAGCTTCTACTTACTTTATGTCGCATTTATGACCAAAGGACAGGTACAAGCACGATTGGCAGTCATTTTCAGTGGACCAGTTGTTGTTTGGTTTATCGTTTGTATGGTGATGGATCTCAGTCTCTTTGGGGCTCCGGTTGCACCTATGCCGGAAGCAGTTCTACCACTCGTGCTCTGGGGTATGCCAGCCCTTTGCGGCATCCTCGATTGGAACATGGATGAATCCACCCAAGCAACTGAAGCATAAGTCAAGCAGCCTTGACCCCTTGTGGCCAAAGTACGAGGATGAGTGTCTTGCCGCGCGTCTTTGGCGTGTGGGTTGATTTTGGGTCCATCCATACGATCGATCCAGTAGGATAGGTTCCATCTTCATCCCAGACTTCACCTTCAAGGACGACGTAGCACTCACCACCAGGATGGCTGTGTGGCATGAAGGCATCCACTTCGACTTCGGATTGTGCCTCGTAGAGAACCAGGGATGTTTTTTCTTCACGCTTGAGTTTGCCCAAACGAACACCGGTTCCGAAATCCTTCCATGAGATGTTTTCTTCCAACCAATCCTCATCGATGTTGAAACTGAGCCAATCGGCCATGTCGTGTGTAAAGACCATGTATAGCCGAACCTATCCAGTTTGATGAGATGTTCGGTGGATGCTTCAGGAATTACTGAGCTGTTTCCCAGAGGTCCAGTACTTCTTGTGGATCTTCAAGCATGCCAACCTTTGTGGCTGTAATCATCCCATCGGAATTGACAAAGACCACCGTTCCAGGTGATGTGATTTCAAGCTCTTGGCCTGCTTCGACACCTTTCATGAATGCGTAGGTGGTGAGTGTGACGCCCGTATCACCAGATTCGTCATCATCATCGAATGCATTGGCTGCTTCGTGCCAATCTTGCAGCGTGATGCCGCTGGCGTTCTCAGCAGGGTCAGTCGACATAACCAGAACAGGGAGCTCTGGAATGGCTTCCCAAATGGTAAACATCGAGGTGTGGCAAGGGTTGTTGCACCATTCAGCAGAGAACATGACAATGAAAGGTGAACCAGCCATCTTGGCTTTGTTGTAGGTTTGGTCGTCATCAGCTAGACTCGAAAATTGCGGGAAGGCTTGCAACTCTTCGGCCTCTTCGGATGTGCATCCTGCAAAGCCTGTTGAAATCATCAGCAAAACAACGAAAATGGTAAGATTTGATTTCCTCATGTAACAATCTCCATCTAGTGCTATTGAAAACTTTTGTTTCCCGGTCTTGCAAAAACCCAAATACAGAAGGCTATATCATGAGGCATGAAACAACGGATGCTGCTGATTGGTCTCGTTGTTTTCTGCCTCGTTCTACCAATGGCTCATGCGGAAGATGCAATGTACGAATGTACGGCGGGTGACTCAACCGAAGATCGAGTTGGCTGTCTCGATACGGATGGCGATGGCTGGTCCGACCCAGACGATCATTGGAACGAATCAATGGGCGCCGATGCTTTTCCGGACAATGCTTCCGAGCATCGCGATCTCGATGGTGACGGACTCGGAGATGTCATCGACCCAGACATGGACGGTGATGGCTCCAACGATGATGTCGATGTGTGGCCAGAAGATGCAGGCATTTGGTCGGATTCCGATGGGGACGGCTACGCAGACCAAGGACTTCATTCAATGTCAGACAATTGCCCGTTCATCTACGGCAAGAGTAAGATTCGACTGAAAGGTTGCTCAGACATCGATGGCGATTTCATGCCAGATGAGTACGATGATGATGCAGATGGTGATGGAATACGAAATGAAATGGAGCGAGCAGCATCTTCAGGAACCATCCTCTACGACCCGTACAATGCTGAATCAACACCTCTCGATTCAGACAAAGATACATTGCCTGATGTTCTCGATGATGACAACGACAACGATGGATGGCCAGATGATGTCGAACTCGATCGCGGTTCAGATATTTATGACGCAGAATCAACGCCATTCAACATGTACATGGGCATGAATACTGGTTTCTTCTATCGTGGTGGTATTAACAGCGAGTCGTTCACTTCGGATTACGATCCTGAAAGTTTTGAAATCTCTCTCTCCGCACTGAGTGAGATTGTCTTCGAAGAACTTGTGATTCCGCTTCTTCTTGTTCCGATCTATTTTGCCATATTCTTTGCTCGACGCGGAGAATTCAAGAATTGCTTGAAGAAGATTGAGGAATCATCGACAGTAAGCGAACTTGCTGAACTCGAGAAGGTCATCAATGAGATGGTAAAGGAACGTAAAGTCAAGGTCTATCACGGTCTTGTTCTTCGAAACGCCTTGGAAGAAAAGGAATCGGAGTTTGGATTAGAACCCGAACGCGAACCAAAAAATGAGGAAGAATGAAGTCTCAAATCCAAACATCGTTGGATGCCGTTAATTCGCTCTCAGCCTCCCCAGTGTTGACAACACCTCGTGGTTCAATCAGCATGATTCTGCATTCCTCTTTCGCATAAGGACGATGTTGTACACCTTTTGGTACAACGTACAATTCACCAGCATTCAACTCCATTGTTTCGGATTCAAATTCGATGAACAGCGTTCCTTCGATGACCAAAAAGAATTCATCCGTATCCGAGTGATTATGCCATACAAAATCGCCTTCAACTTTTGCAATCTTGATTTGATAATCGTTCAATTCACTGATGATTTTTGGTGTCCAGTGTTCATTGAACAAAGCAAATTTTTCATCCAAATTGATTTTCTCCATAGTTTCACCCTAACTTACTGATCATTCGATGGAAGTGATGAACACCTAGTTCATGCTTCGCTGAATACCTTCCTCTCTTGTACGAACTGGAACGCAGTCCCTTCATGCAATTTTCGACGACGAATTGATCTTGAAGCTCGACCTTGTCCAACTCTGCTCCAGCTCCTTGCTCCAATAATTCTGGATGTTTCACATAACTTCGAAACAGGACCGTTGTCGAATCACATCCATTCGGGACAACAACGTTCACAGAGATACCCCACGGATAGACATTGATCATCAAGTTTGGAAAGAACCACCAATAGTACGCAGCGATGTTCTTTCCAGAATCAA
Organism: Candidatus Poseidoniales archaeon; assembly: GCA_012270265.1. GTDB lineage: Archaea > Thermoplasmatota > Poseidoniia > Poseidoniales > Poseidoniaceae > MGIIa-L2. The sequence goes on along the minus strand of JAAXIR010000145.1, from coordinate 1,294 downwards.
CAGAAGACTCAGGAAGTTCAAAACAAACATCCCCCTCCTTCGCCATTCCAACTTGCAAAACACCGTGTTCGAAGCATTCCGTGGTATATCCGTCTTTATCCAATGCTTCGTTCAACTCTGGATGGACGTAGGGAATATGGAATCCTTCCAAATAGTTGTCAACGTACAACATCCAATTCGCATCAATGTCCCAATTTCGATCTCGTTCTGAATCGTATTTCAAATCGGAAAAGAACCAGCCAAGGCGTTCCTGTATGGGACGAAACACGTCTTCAACATCGACTTCAGGCTTCAACGATGTAAATTCAAATCCATTCCACGTTCGAATATCGAACGATGCCAAATGATCGTCTTCACTCGGAAAATCAACAACCTCCTCGAATCCTGGCATGTGTTTCATGGTTCCATCTCGATTGAACGTTCGTCCATGGTAGGGGCATTGCATTGTCTTCGCATCGGAATGTTCGTGACACAGGACCATGCCTCGATGTGTGCAAACGTTCGACAGCATATGTGTCGATTCACCATCCTGAACGCGCACCATCGGCTCATTCAGAAGTCTTCCAATATGGTCGATCGGTGTAATCGCCGACGTGAATTGGTCGCTCAAACCAACAAATTGCCAAGTTCTCTTGAAACTCTTGAGGATTTTACGAAACCGCTTTTCATCGGTATAGTATTTCGACGGAAGCGTCTTCGCAACTCGGATATCCGAATCGATCAAGTCCCCCGACATGAATCGAATGTTGGACGTCATTCTCTTGAGTCTTGTGAGGCGATATTCTTCCATTGATTTGGATTAACTTAGAATACTGGGTGTGAATTACCCCCTATATGGAACGAAGGCGTCGAGACCTCTCCGTGACCATTTATCGTATCCTCCTGTATCTTTCCAGAATGCGAGAACGCGATGCTGAATCAAAACGCTTGATGCGTATTGAGCGAGCAACAGGCATTGAACGTAAAGAGTTGAAAATCCACCTTGAGAAACTCGTTGATGCGGGCTACGTCACACAAATCAACTCGGATAAGAAAGGCCGTGGCGGACATCCAATTTTCACGTATGATATTTTGGAGTCAGGACGAAGCCTGCGCAGTGACATAGGTCGATGGATCGATTTAGGGATTCGTATGGAGTATTACCCAGACGATTTTTTCTATTTACCGAGTGATGCTTGATAGCGGGTAATTTAACCCCCTAAGAAAACCCTCCTTTGTTTATATCCCCCAGGGCTATCCGAAAATCATGTCCGGGAAGAAAGCCGTAGACAAGGTCAGCAAAGGACTCGGTTCC
>JAAXIR010000150.1 GCA_012270265.1 Candidatus Poseidoniales archaeon | reverse complement strand
AGAATCGTTCCAGGATTGGCTTCCTTGAGCTCATGGAATTGGTCCATCATGCTCCGTTTTGCCATTGAAACCCCTACCTTGCAGTATGCAGGATTAAGCCTGATGACGAGAGGTGATTAAGGTTCGGAAAAGTCGGTGTCTTACGCTTTCCTCGTGTGCATCGCTTTTTCCACCATGAGATACCCTTGGGTTGCAATCATGATGACGCCCACGAAGATGAAGGCGAAGTTCAGGAATCCACGACCCGATGAAAGGGAACCTTCGAGGGACAAATCCAGTGAAAGCCGCTGCGCTTCACCTTGTGAATCAAAGCCATGAATGTACAACGAATCTCCTGCAATTACGCCTGATGTTGGAGAGACTGGGAGCGGGAAACCGAGTTTTTTGGGGCTTGATTCTCCAGTATCAACGTCAATGCGAAGCATCGATTCAGAACCACGTTCTCCAAACAACCAAGCTCGATCATGTTGTGACTCGTAGACCATCGTTGTCGATGCATACGGCAGAACTTGGACCGAGTTTTTCGAGATGATGTAAAATTCTTCGTTCGTCGCAGCGACAGCACCTCCGTCTATCGTAGCATGAATGGAGTGTATTTCACTCCCATTGCCCATCATTTGCCGGACAATCTGTGGTGCAGTGGAATCGCCGTCCCAGTACACATGCGCGAGGACGATTTGAGGCGACGGCGTGGCTGGACTCTGCGAGGAGGAGGTTTGGATTGCGAATGTTCCGGCGACCAAGAACGTCGAATCTTCGAGGTACACGACCTTGTCCCAAATGACGAAATCCTGGAGTGGAGCAGTTGTTGTGACAAGACCCTGTCCGTTCAACCCACGAAGACCAGAGCCTCCGTCCTCGGACGTGATGAGCAATCGATTGTTCAAGAGCGATGTTGAATCGACTGCAATGCCATGAATTCCAAACTCGGAACCGAACGTGTCGCTCAAGATTTGATCGAAGACCATGCCGTCAACATACGTCGAAAGCGTATTCAAGGATGTTGAGAAGGTTATTGTCCCCTCTGAATCGGCCGAAAACAAGGTGACGTTTCCTATTGCAGGGTCGTTCTCAGGCAGAATGTCATCAACATCATCAGAACCCATTTGTTGGTACATTTTGAGACCGTCCTGCGTCTTCAGAATACCGCTGTGAGCCTCGCTCCAATCTGCGTCGTGGTGATATTCAACATCGATGAGGAATTCGCCCTCTTCGAACACCAAATCTTGAGAAGGATCGGTTCCAAGCACCATGCCTTCAAGCGAGCTTGTTCCACCAATGAGGAATCCACCGATAATGACGAAGACAAAAAACAAGCCTATTGCAAGCCATTGGTGCTCTGATTCTTCCTCGAGCAACTTCCTCCAGCCACTCGCCATGAATTCTGCTGTCGTTGAACAATTAAGTTTCTTCCCATCAAGAATCAGCAAAATTGACCATCAATCCAGCATTGGTATCGCATCGGAGGGATGATAAAGGGAGCATCAGTCGGAGGGATGCTTGGAGGACTGAAAATGGCACGTAAGCCCGCATCCATGTATCGCCGTCTCAAGGGACCTGCATATACTCGACGCAAGTATATCGGTGGTGTTCCGAACAACCGTATCCTCGCATATCACTCTGGAAACCGCCGTGCTGCGGAAACAGGCGGGTTCCCAGTTGTCCTCGAACTACGTGCTGACAACAACTGTCAGATTCGACACACTGCTCTTGAAGCAGCCCGTGTTATTTCCAACTCCACCATCCGTAAGGAAGCTGGTGCACAAGGATATGCTCTGCGTGTCCACACCTACCCTCATCACGTCTTGCGAGAGAACAAGCAAGCGACTGGTGCTGGTGCTGACCGTGTTTCCCAAGGTATGCGATGTGCTTTCGGAAAGAACGTCGGAACGGCTGCCCGTGTTCGACGAGGTCAGCGAATCATCTCGATCCACTGCAACGCAGCCAACTACCTTACTGCGAAGGATGCACTCCGCAAGGCAGGTATGAAGTTCCCAACACCTACAACAACTCGTGTTGTTCGTGGTGCAGAACACCTCAAGGGACTTGTTTGAACAAGCCGCACGTATCCATCGGACGATGGTACGTTCATGCGAATGCTCATTGATGATGAATTTCTGGAAGGTTTGAGGTGAATTCATGCGAGTTGCAGTTCTCAAGGAAGACAATTGTCAACCAAAGAAATGCAACGATGAGTGTTTTCACTACTGTCCACCCGTTCGCAATGGGCAAGAATGCATCGTCATGGATGAGAAGACCGGTAAGCCACACATCTCTGAGTCCCTTTGCATCGGATGTGGAATATGCATCAACAAATGCCCGCATGATGCTTTGATCATCGAGCAATTACCGAGCGAACTCGAAACCGATATGATTCATCGATACAGTTTGAACGGGTTCCGACTGTTTCGACTTCCAACACCGACAAAGGAATCCGTCGTTGGAATTCTTGGCCCAAACGGGATGGGAAAATCGACGGCATTCAACGCACTCGCTGGACGAATGACGCCAAACTTGGGCGATTGGTTGGATCAATCCCCGGATTGGAACAACGTCATCGATGCTTTACCGAAAGGTGAACTTCGTGATTTCTTCATCTCGGTCCGAGATGGAGGCATCAAGGTCGCACTCAAGCCACAAAACGTCGATCGTTTGCCAAAGCGCGTTCAAGGTACAGTCGAAGGTCTGCTTCGAAAGGTCGATGAACGCGACATGTTTGACGAAATGACGAATGCCCTTGGCATTTCACATCTTCTCGAACGAACGGTTCAGCAACTGTCCGGAGGTGAACTGCAACGAATGGCCATTTGGTCAACCATTATGCGAGATGCCGACGTCTACTTCTTCGACGAACCATCGTCGTACTTGGATATCCACGAACGAATGCGAATCGTTCGAATCATCCAAGAATTGGCCGAGTCAAAACGTGTCATCGTGATTGAACACGACCTTGCTGTGCTTGACGTACTTGCCGATTTGGTCCACATTGTCTACGGAAAGAAAGGCGCCTTCGGTATCTTTACACCTGCACGTTCAACGAGAACGGCCATCAATGCCTACCTTGACGGATTCCTTGTCGAGGAGAACGTCCGTATTCGTGACAAACCGATTCGATTCCTCAAGCATCATGAGCGGACTGCAGAGAAAGGTAGCGTCGTTGTTCAGTGGGGCGACTTAGGAAAGAAGCTCGGCAATTTCGAATTATCCACTGGCGAAGCTTCTGTACATCGTTCAGAGGTTGTGGGTGTCGTTGGGCCAAACGGCACTGGAAAATCAACGATGATCAAGATTCTAGCAGGGGAACACGAGTATGACAACGGCTGGGTAACCAACGAAGCGACCGTGTCCTACAAGCCTCAACACATCGACGTCGATATGGATTGCACCGTACAAATGTGGCTTGACAGTGAACTCGGGATGCGATGGCGAAGTGGTGAATTTAACGTCAATGTCATTCGGGCATTAGGGGTTGATTCGTTGCTACCAAAGCGTGTCAAGAAGTTGTCTGGTGGAGAGCGACAAGCTGTTTCCATCGCTGTTTGCTTGGGTCGTGAGGCCGATCTCTACCTTCTTGACGAACCATCAGCGCACCTTGATGCCAATGCTCGTATGGAGGCTGCGAAGGCCATCCGTCGGACAATGGAGGCCAATGAAAAGTCTGCTTTCGTGATCGATCACGACGTCTATTTCATCGACATCGTCAGTGATTCCTTGCTTGTCTTCGAAGGCGAAGGTGGTGTTCGTGGTAAAGCAATGGGTCCTTATTCGCTACGTGATGGAATGAATCGTTTCCTCAACGATGTTAACGTCACCTTCCGAAGAGATCACGACTCAAAGCGACCTCGAATCAACAAGGCTGAGAGCAGGAAGGACCGTGAACAACGGGAAGTAGGGGACTTTTATTCGTTCGATAGCAAGTAAGGCGTCACGAGTTCTAAAGACCATCACCATGAGGCCACACTATGCCTGTCGGCGTTCCACCAAAGGGAGGACCCCTTGGACGAAGCCGCTCGCGTCTCTCTGCTTCTGGACTGACAACGTACCTACGATGCCCACGTCAATGGTACCTTACCCGTAAGGTAGGACTCTCTTCACCATCATCGATCGGCCAAGTTACTGGCCTTGTCGTAGAAGATGCTCTCTGTCGAGTTCTGATGCACCGCCCAGGTCCAATGGATTCAATGGATGAACTACGAACATGGGCATATGAACACTGCAAAGCAGAGGCTCTGACGGCTTGGCAAGAAGGTGAAAACGCATGGAATGCTCGACTATGGAAACGAGATGATTCGGATTGGTCCACGGTCGAAGTGGAGAATTATGAACAAAAAATACGCCACGGCGTGGATTTATTTCTCGAAGAGGTTGAGGCTTGTTTCAACCAAAATGGCGGCCCGTTTGTCGAACAGTATCGTTCTGGGGCTCCACCATTCAATGTTCCATCTCCGGCATGGGGCGAAACGCCTTTGTTCCCCGTTCCTGAGAAGGTTCGATCCTTGCAAGCAAGAGACTGGTCCATGGATCACCCATTCAAATGGCAAGACAAAAGCGAAGCAATACGTTGGGATGAGGCTTGGGAGATTGCTCGCCCTTGGTTCAAAGATCCACGTGTACATCAACCTCAACGAATGTTCCACCCAGAAGGCTGGGCTGCTGGTGAATTGGATCTCGTCCTAAGATGGGATGGAAGAATTCGCCTTGTTGACATCAAATCAGGGCACTCAGGAGGAGCATTTGCAGAAAGTCTCCAACACCAATTGCGGTTTTACGCATGGCTTTGGTCGAGAACAGGTGAGGAAGGCGAGGTTGCCAATATGGAAGGATGGTACCTCTCAAGCAAGGAACGAATCGAATACAATGCTCCAAGTGAAGAAGAACTTACTTTAATGGATACGGAGTTTTTCAACATCAATGAAGAGATGAGACGCATGGGCGAAGGTGCTTCACTTCTCCCTGCACATCCTCAAAACAATACAGCAGACCACCTGCATGCCTGTTCTGGTGAAGCAGCAGGTTGTGGATGGTGCAGTGTTGCCACGGACAACCTCCAAACCTCTGGGCCAATGAACGAAGCGACCCGTGAATCAATGATTCAAGGCATTGAAATCCAAACACCGTGCATGCCATTTGCTGATATTCCTTCCCGGGTCGATGTCTCAGGGGAGCTGATTGCCCAATGGGGACCATTGCCAAATCACTTCAACGAACCAGTCTTAGGAGCGATGATGAAAGCTGGGGAGGCAACCATCGCCATCGAGGAGGCAGAACCGGGAGCCTTCTCCCATTTGCATGAATCCAGTGAAACGAAGGTTGTCATCAAGAATGCTTTGCCAGGGGTTTGGAGAGATCAACCTCGACTCTACGTCGATGGCCATTCGGAGATTGTTCCACAATCCGATTCTAACGAACCAAGCACACGTATTGGATTGCTACGAACAAGGGCCAATGTCGAGGGATTGGTTTTGTCAATTCGACAACAAAGCGGGATGCGACTTGATGGACGCCCTTGGTCGATGCTCGCATTCCACCTCTGGGATGGAAGCCACGTAGTCGAAGTCGTCGCCTTCGGTTCTGCCATCAGTGAGCGACTACTTTCACTTCAGCCAGGCGAGAAAATTCGCCTCATAGGAGCAGAACTTGGCTGGCGTGCAGGACTTGTGCAACTCCGCATCGATGTCCGAAAAACCCGCATCGAACTCTCAGGTCCTCCATTCGCATCCAAGGGTATTTGAGGGGTCGGTTTCAGTCGGTATTCTATGCCTGTACGATTGCCGGATGCGGACCAGGATTTTATTGGACCATACAACCGACTTTCCGCAAGTCAAGTCAATACATGGAAGGCTTGTCCACGTTTGTGGTTTTACGAGAAAGTACGTCGATTCGTCATGCCGCAAATACCAATTCTGTTCGTTGGACGAGCTGTAGAAGAAGCCATATGTAAGACATTGAAAGAATCACCTGCATTGATCGTAGAGGCGGCTCCAGCCGAAATTTATGCAGAAACACCGCTTGATGCCAATGGGCGACCGGATCGAGAATACGAACAACGGTGGCC
>JAAXIR010000143.1 GCA_012270265.1 Candidatus Poseidoniales archaeon | reverse complement strand
GCTGACATTGGTGATAAAATCGGTTTCCTCATCGAAGATGACGCTTTGATTGTACACATCGGAAAGCGTCGTGTTAGCAGTATACAGATCATCGTTCCAGAACTTGTAACCTGATCCATTTCTATTTGTGGCCAAATCCAAGACGTAGGTGCCGCTTTGGCCCAAACTGTTGTTCGCTTTTTCGATCAATTCCAGCGCTGTTTCGACCGTGTATCCGGTCAACCTTGTAACAAGATAGAAACCGTGTTTCTGCCTCGAAAAGGATTCGAATTCACCTCCAGACAACGGGCCATAAGAATGCGTAGCCCAATAATCGCCGCCGATGGAGCTGTTGTAAGAGCCTCCAAGCAATGCGAACTCCTGATCGAAGGAGGCTTTGTTTTGGCCTCCGTTCACTCGAAGCGGGATCCCTTTACTCGTTACTAAATAATTCATGTCTGATACATTGCTACGATTGTTCAGCATCTCCAAGAAAGGATAAGCAAAGTACGTGTTGAATTGATCTCGATTGATGGTTTCAGCCGTGGGCGTTCCATCAAGATCGAAGATGAAGACACGTTCGTGGCTAATATTGCGGGCTTCAACAAAAGCCCAACCGATGGTTCTACTCGATTCGGATTTGTTGTTGATCAGGACACCAACATCGCTGTAATCGTACGCATCAATGGCGTTGAAGCCATCTGGTACAGCAACGGTTTGGTTGTTCAGATGAAGCCAATTATCACCGGTTGTAAAGCCTTGAAAGAGAGCATCAGTCTCTTCGAGGCTATTGGATGGCTGCGGTATTGAGGGTGCTGGAGGCAATGCTGTCAACATTGAAAGCAGCATTAGGGAAACAAGAAACAAACTTGTTCCTCGACCTGCCATGACCTGTCGATACCAAATTGCAGTTTAGCAGTATTGATTGAATGGTCACAGCCATGGTATCAAAAAACGCTCTTTTCATACAAAAAGCACTGAAAGAATATGAAGGGTGGCCCCCTCTGAGCAATTGATGGCAGAGTTGTACATGGCTCGAACGTGCAAATGGGGCACACTTCGCGTCGTCGGTGGAGACGTCTGGAATCACTCTGGTGATGTCCTCATTACACCAGCGAACAATCGACTCTCTGGACGAGAAGGTCTCGACAACATGATTCACCAAAAAGCATGCATAGAGTTGACACTAGCAACTGGATATATCTGCCTCGAAATGCGGAATAAGAAGGCTACACCTTGTGCAGTAACGCACAACGTCGTCACCGAACCGTTTGCATTGAGCGACCGATTCAAGCACATCATTCACGTCGTTGGGCCAGACTGTCGACGACCCAATCAAGACGAAAACCGACGTGACCTCTTGCCTGAAACGTATCGCAACCTCTTTGCAACACTCAAGGAACTCGGTGTCATTGAAAATGTGATTTCACCTCCACTTAGTATGGGCGTGTTCGCCTATCCTCACCGTGAAGGAGCACGACTGACGCTCGAGACCTTGCTCGGAATTCTCGATGGAGAAGAAGACCCTGGTGTCAAGACCTTCACCATCGTCGTCAAAGAAAAGAACTTCATCTCCAACATGCGTACTGTGTACCGAGAAATCAACGACTTGTTGCCAGGTATTGACACCACAAACGACTGAGGCCTGCACATGAGCGACCTCCCTCACATGGTGAGCGTCGCCCTTCAATCATCTTCGTCGTTCGATGCCATTCTGATGGTTTCCAACGATAGCCGAAAGGTACGTTCCATCGCAGAAATCGTTCCATCGAACCTTCCACTACGAGTGATGACAAGTTTGAGTCGTGTCCGAGATGCATTGGTTGATGTCAACATTGAGGCACAGGTGCTTGAAGAAGGACTGTCTTCCAAAGGACTGTCCATTCTCAATGAACTCTACGATCTTGTTCTGCAGGGAATGGGTGAACGTTGGATTGCCAAGGGAGGGCGCTTGCTCATCGTCCTTGCTGAGCCGATCGATGGTGTCATCATGGTCGATACGAAGATGCTCGGTGCTGAGCGTCTAACGGCCATTGCTGAAGAACAGAACATCGAATTGGAGGTTTTGATTCGAATGATCGAGCTCTCACGTGCCATTGGAACACGAGGACGGGAAGGAACAGCCATTGGCGCTTTGTTCGCCATTGGCAACATCCAGAAAATGCGTGGCCATTCAACAGCCATGGTCTTGAACCCGTTCAAAGGACACAGCGAAGCAAAACGGGATGTTCGAAACAAAGAGAATCATGAGACACTTGCAGAGTTCGCGTGGTTGGATGGAGCCATTCTGTTCAATCGTGAAGGGATTGCAAGCGATGCAGGTCGTTACATTCAGGTCCCCTCTGGTTTAACACCAAAATCTGGTGAAGGTGGACGACACCTCGCTGCACGTGCCATTTCACAATTGACTGAAGGTGTAGCAGTTGCCGTCTCCTCGACTGGGAGCATCGTCTTGTATGCCAACGGACGGGAACGCTATCGCGTACGCATCAAGTGATCTCGTCGATTGCTTCCTCCAAGGTCAATTCGCCCAAAGCAACCTTCCGAGCGAGATCGGATGAAATGGTGACACGCCCTTGACTTTTGATTCGGCTCCGACGTTGGAGTTCCTTTACCTCGCCTTCTGTTGGTTGCAGTTCTACCATTTCCCAGATTCTTTCGCCTGCTAAGGTCGCAATACGGATAGCAGAAACACTGTGTTGGTTTCGATTGAGCCCTCGAGAGGTTTTTCGTTCATCAACCAATTCAACAACATATCCCTGTTGGATCATGGCATTGAGCAGTCGGTTACGATGCGATGGAGATCCTTTGCCCATCCGAATCAAGAGATGTTGGAAGTCATGATGGTCAATTAAGGAATCAATCGTTTTGATGCATTCCTCGATGGATTCGGTTTGTTTCGTATCAATAAGGACGCCATCGGTAAACCAAGCGATACCAGGGCGTGGTCCAGTGTCGATACCGATGGTAAAACGATGCGTTTTGGATGAGCCTTTCAAGGCAAAAATAGCACCCTCTACGGCAAGATCAATCGATTCAAGATCGGCAGCAATCGGCCTGCCTTCAGATGATTTACGTGCAATCTCATCCACAGTTCCAATCCAAATCGCATCCTTTGAAGGCAAAGGTTGCTTCAGAGAAACTTGTTCAACGTCGATGTTTCGTGAACGGAGCATGTGCATAATGCGATAGGCAAGTTGGAAATCATCGGTTCGAACCAAGATTTTTTGCACGAACATATCCATGCTACGATGCCCTATAATCCTCCGTCTCGATTCAAATTGAATGAACGATGATGGTTTGTCGCAAAATCACCGAAGTCAATAAAGGCGGCTGACAACAATGTCACCACATGACAAGCCAGTACGAGCGAGAACTACGCCACGTTCTCGCTGGAATTCCTGCAGGTGTTGAAGCCGTCATCAAATCGTGCTCAGTTGAAGAAAAGGAACGTATGCGGCTGGTCCTCAAACGCCCGTTTCTCGTGGTCCGAGCTGCTGGTTCAGGAATCGAAGGCAGTGGTGATCTGCTCGCTTTGCGAGGCGACATTTCCTTCCCTATTGAGGTCAAAACCACCAAGGGAAAGAAGATCTATCTCAGTGGTCGAACGCTCGACCAATACAATGCTCTTGCATACGAAGGGGAGCGTTGTGGCCTCATGCCTCTGTACGCACATCGATTGAAGGGAACTCGAGGTGATTCATGGCGAATCTTCCGTGTTGAAACAACCACGCTCGAAGGGCGTCTACGTGTTCTGGCTCGTCGAATTCCTGCCTTACCCCGAACTCGGAAAGGACGGGCATTCATCGATTGGGACCAAGGCATGCCACTCAACGAGTTCATCCACATCGTTTGCCAGCACAACGAAAACTCACCAACACTGGATTACATTCAGAAGCGGAGTGTTGTCGACAACGAAGAAAAGGTAAACGCTCCAATCAAGGCCTCAATTCTCGATGAACTTCAACGTCGAAGAACCCTCGTTCGATAATCAGCAGTAAGGAATAATCAAGATAAACAAGAGAATAAACAGCAGCCCGAGTGAAGAGAGGTTGCTTGCTTTTCTTGAAATTTGATCGACCCAGAGCGGATGGAAATTCCACAATTTGAGTTTCCGTCCAAAGGCTCGAACTCGTGAAAGTCCTGCATGAACCATGTCCTTGAACATGTGACCTCCATCAAAGGGAACCATTGGAATCAGGTTGGTAAATCCAAGTAGAACGTTGACCCACATCATCCAAAACATCAGATTGACAAGGACCAACAGGCCTTCTTTTCCGAGGACGTTTCCAAGGAACGTATCGTCCGCTTGCAGCATTGCTTCCTCGTTTGGATGCATCGCTACACCCTGGAATTCGAATGGGATGATCATGATGGTTACAACGTGCAGAGGAGCGATGAGGGTTCTCTGCAAGGCAGTGTATTCCACATTCGGAGACAGTGGGCCTGCGAGACGATCAATGCCTGCTGTGTTCGAAGAGAGTCCCTCTACACCCAAGAATGGGTCGCCTTGTTCAATGGAAAACGATTCCAATTGCTCTTCTGAAAATCCGAGGTTCTGATAGTATGTGTATTTGTCCGAAAAGGTCGCATTAACCGTCTCTCTCGTACCATCTTGATGGAGGACACCAATGAGCACAGAATCGCCTGCGTTGTATTGTTCCACAATTTCGCGGAATCCATCGAGTCCAACAACGTCCTCGCCTTGAATCGTTTCGATCGTATCCCAAGGCAACATACCTGCCTCATCCGCTCCTTCACCCTTGACGATTCCTGTAACGTGAATGGATTGGTCATCGGATGCGAACTGACCTGCAATTCCTCCAAGCAACAGCAACAGAACAAATGCTGCAAACAAGTTCGTGGCAGGACCTGCAGCGAACATGCGCTGTCGTTCTCGTCGTGGAGCTTTGAACAACTCTTCACCTTCTGGCTCAGCAAAAGCACCGAGCGGCAAAGGGCCGAGTTGCAAAAGGCCAAACGAACGAATGCGCATGCCATGTCCTCGTGCGAGCAATCCGTGCCCGAATTCGTGAATCACCAGAGCAACAATGAATCCAATCAAGCCCCACCAAAGTGGAATCATTGGATTGATACCTGGAATAGCAACCAATTCGCTTGCGGTGGGCGGTGGCACATCGGGAGGCGAGAGAAGCGCTCCAACAAACGCAAGCAAAACGACGAGAGCCACCATGAACATGGCAAAGGTACAGACCCAAAGCGAAATCTCGCCATAGATTCTCCAGAACTTGCGAGGTTTCGCGACCTTTTCGAGTAAGTCCAGTCCTTTCTTTGTTCGAACCATCAAGACGAATCCAAAGACTCGCGTTGCGTTCCATCGGTCGAGGACGCCATCACGTTCCCAACGCTTGAGCAGCAAATACCACCCAAAGATGAGGAGAGGGATGATGCGCCAGTCCAAATCGACTGCGCCCCATGATGCTGCCATGGTTGCGTGAGTGCTCGCTTCCATATCAATCAATGCACCAACTCATGGATGTGAAGGTTCATGAATGGGGAGTTGAAGGTCAAAACATGCTGCATCGAGCCGCCAGCGAATCATGGACGCACGATAAATGGTGGCAACCATCGGTTCAAATTGATGAATGGTTCATTGAATACAACATTGTTCAAGCCTTCATTCGACTTCAACGAGGTGCATTGATCATCGATGCAAGCATCGATGAAACGGGTCATTTGCGTTGCAAGAATCATCTTCACATCCCATTCGACCAATGGAATCCTGGTTCAATCCAAGCCAACCGAACGCGTGATTCTCGCGTTCGCTTCCGTCACAGGCACGCTGAGATCGTTCTCTCCGCCCGATTCCGTGCTCCTGAATGGGGTCAGGCCTTGCTCGAAGAGTGGCTTATGGCGCAACGTGGTGAGGAAACTCGACCAAAAAGCTCGGAGCAACGTTTGGCCACCATTCGGCGATCGAAAGCGAGCATTGAACGCTATCTTGAACAGTCGAATCTCGATTATGCCTCGGAACTGCTCGCCATGACCAAGAGCAGTCTCGATAACGCTGCACGTGAATTGGGCCGAAACCGAGCCATTGCCGAAAGCGAAGCGGG
>JAAXIR010000093.1 GCA_012270265.1 Candidatus Poseidoniales archaeon | reverse complement strand
CATGAACAGGTGCTCGTCTTCTTCCCCAGTCCCCGCATCTTCGAGTGCTTGCCCAGATTCGTCTTGACCGACCAGATAGCCTGCAACCTTCTGGCCTTGCGAACCCATGGAATCATCGAACAAGAGCGTGTAGATTCCTGTTGAAAGGGTCAAATCTGTTGGGATAATGAGGGACCGTTGTTTGTATTCATATGGACTGGGCCAACCGTTCAAATCGACATCATCCACCCATTCTCTCCAGAGCATAACGTGGACATCGGATGGTAACAACACTGGGTCGAGAATCTGGAATTGAACGGTTTGACTGGTCGATGCGAGTCGGTGATCGTACCATGCAACCGTTGAATCGATGACGGCAGGAGCGGTTGGGTCAATCTTGAAGGTTCGCGTGTATTCAGAATCTCCGACAACATCACCGCCGTTCAGTGGAATCACACGAACAGTCCAGGTCAAATCTCCGAATGAAAATGGGGCCACATCGGAAACATTCCACATGTCGACATCGAGACTCGTGGTATTGGCAACCATGGTATTTCCTTGCCACAACTGAACCTCAGCATCACCGTCTGCAAAGGCATCGATGCTCTCAACGCCTTCGTAACCGACATCAATCGTGAAATTCAGGCCCATGCCAGCTGCAAGGTACTCGGTGGACGAATCAATGATGCCATGATCGTCCATGATTTCAACCGATTTGATGACCAAATCATTCTCGAACGCTTGCCCTCCTCCGAGACCATTCCACATGTATTGACCTGGTCGTGAAATAACGCTGTTATCGAGAACGAGGCGCATCGAAGCAGTAAGCCAGTCTTCGTCGTCCCATCCTTGCTCAACTCGGAATTTCACGGTTATCTCACGCATCGTTGCCGATGTTTCTGAGATGCTGAACGCTTCGGTTGGATGCAATTCGATGAGGTCACTGTCTGCTTGTCCGAGAGCAGTTCCTCCCCCAGTTGGCAACAACCACGTGGCATGATTGTTTTCTCCTTGAACATCAAGTCGAATCAAAGAGATGGTACGTGCGGTATCGACGCTAAATCGCGTCGTAAACGAAAGCCAACGTTGCGAAGGTGTCAATGGAGTCGACGCATTTTCCACGGTAACCTGACCTGCTGCAACGTCATCACTGAATTCCATGTCCGTGACTTCAACGGTCATTTTTCCATTCGATAAACCAGTAAATGGGAACGTGATCGATGGCGATGAGCCTGGCGTGCGATAAGCGGCATTCGCTGCCATCACGAGAGGTGACTGCTGATCAGCAGAGATGGAAACCATGGTGGCATAAGGCGCTGCAAGATTGGAAAAGGTGGCAACACCGTTTCCATATGCCTCAATATCAACAAGTGCGAAACCTTGGCCTAGGTTGTTCAACAAAGCACTCTGGCTGCTCAACGTTGATTGCATAAGTGCATATTCTGACGTATTCAGTTCGAGGCGGTAAACGGTTGCATTGTCCAATGTTCGTGAAAGGATGGTCGACCCAGCGATGCGCAATGACACACCTGTCATGTTTCCGTTTTCACTGGAAACTGATACTGCAAAATGTTCGAGATTCGAGGCAGGAATCCATGTGGAGGCCTCGGCGAGGCCTGCGAATCCGAAGGATGCACGATGGGTCTTTTCGCCGGTTGAGAAGTGATCTTGGAAGCCCCATGAGCCGATTCGAACATCTGGGTCTCCCCATTCAAGCAAACCGTCTCCATTCAAATCCAGCGAAGGCGAATGCACACGACCGCCAGTTGACATGGTGACCTGAATCTCATCGAGGAGAGCAGGTTGTGTTGAATTGTGCATGAACATGAGTTGGAAGGCATGCTCGTTGGCGTCAAGCTGACCAGAGTAAGGGAGCGTGATGGCAACCCACGCATCTGCTTCATCGTGGCGAACGTATGCGTCGTACTCTTGCATTGTCGCCGCAATCTGGTACCCAGCAAGCGGGGAATTGCTCGTGAACCATGGTGAATGGACTGTTCCATTGGCAATCGATGTGATGGAACCAGCGAGATAGGTGCTGTTGTTCATCGCCCAGCCACGGTTCATCGGGTCCGTTGAAAACGTGTCCTTCAGCAGACCACCTGCTGTGATGGATTCAACCGATGGCATGGAACTTGCATCCAATCCTTCAAAGATCATGCGTAGGCGAAGTGAGCCGTAGGTCTCCCAATCAACCGCATCGAGATGAACAAGGGTGCCTTCGATGTTTTCGAATCCGGAAAGGTTGTCTCCAGTCGTGGCGTCGATGAGAGTCCAGGTGAGACTCGAACCCATCGGCAGGTCGGCATTGATGTGCATAGGAGCATAAGGCCCCATGGCGAGAGAAAAGCTGTTGGACGAATTGTATCCAAACGATGGACTTGTCCATGATGTCAATGGAGGGATGACCACTTTGACGTCATCAACAAACCAGTAATCGCAGCAGGTCCCGCTACCAGAGGTTTGTTGGATGCGGAATTGTGATGTTGAGTGAAGCGCAGCGGCAGGCAAGATCGTCGAATACTGGAAATTGCTGGTTTGTGAACCACCACCTTGGAAGGTGTGGAACGTTGTCCACTGACCGCCCGCTGTCTTGTACTTGAACTGAAGATTTTCACCAGAATCGGGCGTTTCACCACAACCTGAGCGACCCTCGTGCACCCATGCATGGAATGGGATGTTGGTCCGTCCAGCGAGATTGGTTGCTGGCGAAGTGGCATACGTCGAACCTGCATAGGTTCGAATCGATCCTCCACTCGAGCCGTTGTATCCACACGATGGCGTTGTCACGCGACCACTGTAGGAATTGGAAAAGGTCCAACCTTGTGCTCCATTGTTGAAATCATATCCAGGAGCTGAGCCATCACCGGTCAGGATGCCTGATTGTGAGAAAGTGTTGTTCTTCACTGCATCCACGTGGTTCCAAGCGGCATCACCTTCCCAGAGTAACGTCTGAGAATTCTCCATCGTCTCGGACCGAATGCTCATGTCAAGCGATGTGATGGCACCTGAGCTGGTGGGGACATCAAGTTCAAACGATGTCAAACTGGCTTGATTAGGACGAATATCGACAGTTACAGGCGTATTCTCGCCAACCGAAACGACCGTCTGCACGTCATCCAAGTGAACAACTGGAGCGGGTGGAGCAAACGTTGTGTATGGACCCATGACGAACAAAAAGAGTACCAGCAAAGCAACTCCACGTCCCTTCGGAGAGGCGGCCATGCCTTTGCCTGATTTTCAAAGGACTTGAATGTGTCAGTCCCAACGACTGCTCTGATTGAGGGGAGAGATTGAAAACAAGGGGCCAATTCGCAAACCATGGTTCGACCAAATCCAGCAGGTGAACTCGATGCCGTTGCCCTCGAAACGGCACTCCTTGAAACTTGGAAGAACGAGCAAACGTTCCAGCAGTGCGGAATAATCACCCCCACCGCTGCACCCTGCAGCGTCCTCGACGGGCCGCCGACGGCCAACGGCAAACCGGGCATACCCCACGTCGTGGCTCGAGCCTACAAGGATCTTGTATGCCGTTGGAAGACCATGGAAGGGTTTCTTGTCGAGCGAAAAGGTGGTTGGGATACGCACGGGCTTCCTGTCGAAATTGAAGTTCAGAAACGACTGGATTTGATGAGCAACGAAGCCATCGAAGAATTCGGAATGCAAGCCTTCAACGATGCTTGCCGTGAAAGTGTTTGGACGTACGAGAGCGCGTGGAGAGCGAGGAGCGAACGCATGGCATACTGGGTCGATCTCGACAACCCATACGTCACACTGCACAACGATTATGTCGAGTCGTGCTGGTGGGCTCTCAAACAAATGTTCGACAAGGATTTGCTCTACCGAGGCCACAAGGTTTTGCCATATTGTCCTCAAACTGGTACATCCTATTCAAGCCACGAAGTGGCCCTTGGCTACAAAGAAGTCGAGGAACCTTCCGTCTACGTGAAATTCAAGTTGGTTGATGATTCAGCATCCATCCTTGCTTGGACCACCACGCCTTGGACCCTTCCCGGAAACGTTGGTCTTGCTGTTGGACCGGAGGTGACCTATGCGCGCTGTCGTGTTCGTGAGGAACCCGAGGGCTGGCAAGGACGCGGCGGTGCATCGGTTGGTGAAGAATTGATTCTCGCCAAGGATTTGATGGGCGAAGTTCTCCGTCATCTTGTCGACATCATCGAAGAGATACCTGGATCGTCGCTGGTTGGCAAATCCTACGAGCCATTGTTCCCAGATGCTGTTCCACGTGGCGATTCTACAACGGCATGGACCGTATTGTCTGCAGATTGGGTCACAACCACCGATGGTACTGGTGTGGTCCATACCGCTGTCATGTACGGTGAAGACGACTACAATCTTGGAATGGAAGTAGGCCTTCCGGCTTACCACACCGTCAACATGGAAGGAAACTTCGTTGATGGCGTCCACCCAGAACTGGATGGCCGATACGTCAAATCCTGCGATGAGTCTGTCATGGACATTCTCGTTGGCCAAAACGGTTCAATTGCTTCTGGCTTGCTTTACCGAGAGAAGAGTTACCTCCACGATTATCCACACTGTTGGAGAACCGATCACCCCCTTCTGTACTACGCCATGGATTCATGGTTTGTTCGAATGACTGCTGTCAAAGAGCGTCTCCTTGAATTCAACGATGGCGTTGAATGGGCGCCTGATTGGGTTGGAGAAGGTCGATTCGGGGAATGGCTCCGTAACGTCAAGGACTGGGCCATCTCCAGAGAACGCTACT
This sequence comes from Candidatus Poseidoniales archaeon, assembly GCA_012270265.1. Classification (GTDB taxonomy): domain Archaea; phylum Thermoplasmatota; class Poseidoniia; order Poseidoniales; family Poseidoniaceae; genus MGIIa-L2. Next base: position 1,347 of record JAAXIR010000093.1, on the reverse strand, counting down.
GGGGGACTCCGCTTCCCGTGTGGCGAGACGAAGATGGAAACATGAAATGCGTTGGCTCGATTGCCGAGTTGCAAGAAGAAGTTGCAAAGGCAAATGCAGCAGGATTTGAGAATCCAGAATGTCCTGATGACGTCGATCTGCACCGACCAGTTGTCGACGCATTCACCCTTGTCTCAGACGATGGAAAGCCGATGCATCGCGAACCGTTCGTCATGGATTGTTGGTTCGATTCAGGTTGTGCTCCATTTGCTCAATGGCACCATCCATTCGATGAAAACAAAACATTCGACGCTTCCTTCCCAGTCGACTACATCTGTGAAGGTGTTGATCAAACCCGAGGATGGTTCTACACGCTTCTCGCTGTATCCACAACTGTGTTCGATTCGCCTGCATACAAGCGATGCTTATCGCTTGGATTGATTCTCGATGCTGAAGGCAAGAAAATGTCCAAATCACGTGGCAACATTGTCGACCCTTGGGACCACTTCAATCGAGAAGGTGCTGATGCAACACGATGGTACATGGTCACCGCTGGCGCTCCATGGAACCCGTTGAAGTTTGACTCCAATGGCGTTCGGGAGACCTATGCCAAGATGTTCCTAACCTTGTGGAATGTCTATCGATTCCATGCAGATTATGCTGCTTTGGATGCTTTTGATCCCGCTTCGACCACCTCATCGTACGAGAGTCGTTCACGACTCGATCGCTGGATTCTGTCCAAGCTTCACAGTACGGCGAAGGCATACCATGATGGATTCACAAACTGGAACTTCCACAAGGCCTGCCGAGAGCTTGAAGATTTCATCGTCAACGATTTGTCGAATTGGTACGTTCGCAGAAGTCGCCGACGATTGTGGGATGAAGCTGAATCGGGAGACAAACTCGCTTGTCAGCACACCTTGCACGAAATTCTCGTTACATTGTGCCGATTAATTGCACCAGTAAGTCCGTTCATGGTTGATACCATTCATCGAAACTTGACTGGTGAAACGGTTCATACTGCCGCATGGCCACTTGGTACACCTGGTTCGACCGAGGGCGCAACAGCCGATGGATGGAATGAGGACCTCGTCGCTGCAACACAACAACTCCCGCCTCATGATGCTGAACTCGAGCATGAAATGGCCTTGGTTCGTGAACTCGCCGAAACAGGCCGTCGTATTCGTATCGATGCACAACGTCGTCAACGACTTCCTTGTGCTGAAGGATGGATTGTTGCCGGACCAAACCTTGAGGCCTACCACGACCTACTCTGCGAGGAACTCAACGTCGAGAGCATCTCGGTTGAGACCGACCTTGACCGTTTCCAACAAGTCGAGCTTGGCGTCAACTTCAGAGCACTCGCTC
>JAAXIR010000042.1 GCA_012270265.1 Candidatus Poseidoniales archaeon | reverse complement strand
GTTGAGTCCATCCCGGTCCGGGTCTTCATCTCCATCGTTGATTCCGTCAAGGTCACTGTCTGCCATAGAAGGGTCCATGACACCACGAGCGCCGTATGCATTGATGGTCGCATTATCGACGAGATTGTTGTTGATTGCTTCGTATGAGTATTGCACTTCCCATCCATCCGGTAGTTTGTCACCATCGGTATCATCATCAACTGGGTTTGTGTTCCAGTTTGTAGGAGATTCAGCACCATTCGGAAGCGTATCGTTGTCAATGTCGTACGTATCGTCCTTCAATGAGTTGAGCGATGGGTCAAGTGCCCAACGACCTTTGCATCCATCACAGAGGGGGTTGCCTGGCAGGTCAAATCCTGACAGATTCATTTCATGGACTTCGTACTTCTTTTGCAACTCGAAGCCACCGAGCCAATTGATCCAGACATAACCACCGGGTTCCATGAGACAGCTGTTGGATGTACTCTCAGTGCATCCGGGTCGATCCCAGTTTGAGACAGCAACCCATAGAGAATGAGAATTGGTGTTGTCTTCAGTGGACTTGACTTGCATTTCCCAACCATCCAACATACCGTCTGCATCCGTGTCGTTGATCAAAGGATTGGTTTCATATTGGAAAGGTCGTGGAACAAACAGAATTTCGTTACCATCGATCAGTCCATCATCATCCGTATCCGAATTGTTTGCATGCGTTACGAAGTTGTCTGCACCTGCGATAACCTCCTCTCCGTCTTCGAGTCCATCGTTGTCGGTGTCAAACATACAAGCAGAGGTGAAGTATTGTTCACCGTTGAAAATGTAGCCGAGTACAGCTTCTTGCTGGTCACTTTCACCGTCACCATCCGTATCAACGTTGGAAGCGTTGGATCCTTGCCCATCGCAAGCGGAGGAGAACTCAACGAAATCCGAAAGACCATCCGAGTCAGTATCAGCAAGACCTGGATCTGAAACAACCCATGTCAATTGCACCCCTCCTTTGACTACTAGAATCTCCCAGCCACCAACATCGTTTCCGTCGAGAAGACCATCAAGGTCTGTATCTCCGTGAGTAGGATCTGTTGAGCGCCCAACAGCATTGCCGCTTTCATCAAATCGGGCCTCATATTCCATCAAGTTGGTGAATCGTTCGGATTCTTCAACGACGTTCATCCAAACAAACAATCGGGATTCTACTTGATCACCCGGTGCTACGTTGATGTGGTAAACGTACCCATCAACAGGAGCAACGAGATAGACGGTTTGTTTGTTACCACCGCCGAGCGTGTATTGCCCTCGTGCAACGGTTGAGTTTGCTGTGACATAATCACCTTTCTCAACGTAGACATCGACGACAGTTGTAGTGAGTTCAAGATCATCAAAGACGACGTCACCATCACCATCGGAATCCCATCCATCGAAATCGATGTCATCGTTTGCATTGCTGGCGTTACGTGGGTTAAGTGGGTATTCGAGCGTCGTCCGGTTGTATTGACTGGCTTCCCAACCATCTGGCATGCCGTCTTGGTCTGTATCTTCGGTCCAAGGCGATGTGAAGGATGGGAGCCCGTTTACAAGATCGAATTTGAGGGCGACTTGATACTCTTCAAGATTGTTGAGCCCGTCTTCATCCCAGTCGTTGTATCCGTCCGATGCATTGGATGGGCTGAGGAGTTCAGAAACGGCTTTCTGTGGGTTTGATACGCCGAATGGGTGGTTGTCTTTGAATGAGAAACAATACTCGAATCCGTCTGGCATTCCGTCACCATCGGTGTCCCAGTCACTTGGGCCGTTAAGATAGCCATCCCCGTCCATGTCCGATAAGAACCAAGAGGCACTCACTTCATCGGCAAATGGGGCTGCGGTTGGAAGACGCTGTGAAGGAGGTGTGATGCCAGGCTCACCACAGTTTGAACCTAGTTGGAAGTCAAGAATCATGTTGGCGTTGTTGACTTCGAGAATGTCAGGGAGCATATCGTTGTCTGAATCCTTAGCAGCAGGGTTCGTTCCGTATTCTTCCTCCTGGAAGTTGAGCAGACCATCGTCATCGAAATCGAGGACTTGGTCACAGGAGTGTCGGCCTAGTGGACTCTCCAGTTCTTCCCAACTTGGTGCACCCTCGAATCCAGCGAGGATATCTGAAAGTGTTTGCTCGAGTGGGCCGTTAAGAAGTGAACAATCCCAGTTTCCAGACAAGGGATTGAACAGTGTTACCGTTCCATCCGGTGATGAAACGTTCATGGTGTAAATTGACTCCCAACGGTCGTTCAAACCATCGTTATCTGTATCAGCACGCTGTGGATCGGTTCCCAATTCGGCTTCTTGTTCGTTGGTGAGACCATCGTTGTCAGGATCACCGTACTTTCCTTGGGTTGGATCAGGCCAAGAATCACTCTCATTGCTTACTTCTGCACCATCTGCCTGGTTTGTCGAACCGGTTTCTTCTTCTGCTTCTTCAGCTTCACCACTGTCAAGTGGGTTGAGGCCGTGAGCAACTTCCCAACCATCGCTCATACCATCATTGTCCGTATCAGGCTCGTCTTTGAGCGTAGCGTATTGTGACTCTTCAAGAACATCAGGCAAACCATCCCCATCGGTGTCGATTGCATCACCGGAGGAAATTTCAATTTGAGGCGTGATTTCTTCTTCAGCTGCACTATCAAAATCACCACCCCCCGACGATGTTTGGTAGAACCCACTGATGCCCACAAATAGGGATCCAAAAATGAGGGTTGAGATGATTGCTGCGTACGCCATTTGGTTGTGATTAAGTGACATAGGATGTAGCCTCCGCTTCTTGACTGCTCTATCGACGACATGGTTCGGTTATGAACCTTGACCTTGTTTGCTCAAAAAATTGAACCGAAATATGGAGACAATCATTGATTTTCATAGTCAAGTAAAGATTGGATTTGAACGACAAAAGTATCATTTTCTTTTCGTATGTTTAACCGATAGGCTCGCCCATGGGCACGTTCCCACATGCCACACAACAACCCAATCGTGTATGGAAATTGACTTTGCATGGGCATTGTTAATTCCAGAGTGTAGTCCGATGTATCGTAACTTGTAACGTGTGCACTGCCCCATCCACGTTCGCAAATGTAATTCTCGATGTATGCACCCCAACTCGACCCGTCGATTATGTAGACAGGTTGTTCACTCTTGAGAAACATGCCAGAAAATGATTGTATGGTTGCTCTTAAGAGATGCTCGCATGATTCAAATTTGCAGGAATGTGCATCGAACCAGTCTACATCTTTTTGAGAAACATATGGCAAACATCCGGATAAAAAGCGATCCATCGATTCAATCGAAATCAACACAACACGTTCGCCTTCAAACTTCAATTCATTCTGTGAGTGTCGGTCGAGCACTAAAGTCGAATCAGTGGATTTCACCTGTTTGATGTTCGACCATGGAAAAGATTCAACAGGCTTTGGATGAGGTAAGTCAGAGGATGCTTCGATTTCGAGTTGTACGGTTTGTGACCTTGGTTCAACCCATCGTACCTTGAATCGCTGTTCATGATACGCTTCGAGAAGGTACTGGCCTAATGCAACGGAGAGCAGGGGATGAGCACTCTGGACGACGTTTTGGTTCTCAAGTAGAAAGGTGCCCCAACAGAGTTGGCCCCCAATATGATTGGATTCTTTCTTGAACTTCTTTTTCCGAAACAATCCACCAATTCGGGGCATTGTGTTTTTGAACTCAAGAGAATCAACAACGCCGTTGATGAATGTGCGGCTCAAAGGATGATCGATGATCGCTTCAAACTGATTCCACCACGAGTGGAATTCATGCTGCCTCCAAAGGATGACTTCACCGAACAAAGGATGGACAAGTTGACCACAATTTGGAACGATGTCCAACGAAACGGTTGATTCGATGAACCTCACATCCCTTCGTATGCAGGGATGGATTCGGAATCAAAGCAATATTGGACATGTTGGAATTCAGATTTCAAGTGCTGAACATCATTTCGGACCTGCTCAGGCGCTTCCTGCTTGAGCAAAACTCGTGCATAGAGTGACGCAACTTCGGCCATTTCATTGACGCCCATGCCGACACGTGTCAATTCTTGAACACCGAGGCGAAGCCCGGATGGAGACATTGCCTTTGTATCTCCTGGAAGCATGTTCATGTTCGTAATAATCCCAGCATCCTCTAGCCTACGAGCAGCGATAGCACCCGCTCCTGAATCGGTTTCGCCATGTCGCGTGAGGACCTGATGCGATGCTGTATAGCCCCTCGACTCTGCAAGTACATCAAATCCTTCTGCAGCGAGTGACTCAGCGAATGCCTTCGCATTGCGGACAATATCACTTGCATAGGCTTGACCAAACGCCTCAAATTCAGCAAGTGCAACGACCTTTCCTGCAACGTGATGCAAATGGTAAGAAGAGCATACACCAGGAAACATGGCATTGTTGAGGCGTCGATGAAAGGATGCATCTTCGCTTGATGACAATAGGAATCCTCCTTGAGGCCCAGGGAAGGTTTTGTGTGAGGATCCAGTCATGATATCAGCACCTTCACGCAACGGGTCTTGGAAGACTCCACCGGCAATAAGGCCCAATACATGCGCACCGTCGTACATCACTGTTGAGCCAACCTCATGCGCTGCATCGGCTAATTCTTTCAACGGTGTAGGGAATAAAAACACCGATTGTCCCACGAGTGTAATTCGGGGCTGTATCTCTCGAATAAGAGCACATGAAGCATCGACATCGGGTTCCATCCTATCCTCGTCCCATGGGTACGTGGATACATTAAGATCACGCAATCCAACTGCCCCCATTCGAGCATGGGAAATAGGTCCACCATCGGCGGTTGAAACAGCGGTGATTGCGTCACCAGGTTTTGCAAGAGCTTTCAACGCTCCAATGTTTGACACTGTGCCAGAAGTTGATTGAATGTTGGCAAAGTTTGCTTGAAAGACCTTTTTTGCAAGATTGATTCCAATATCTTCAATCGTGTCGAAATCATCGCAGCCTTGGTAGTATCTCTTACCGGGTAACCCCTCTGCATAGCGTCCGTGAAGGTCCGAATTTATTGCCCGTTTGACATTCGGCGAAATGATGTTTTCAGAGGCAATCATGCCGAGGCCGTGCCCGTACAATCGTGCACTTTTCGCAGATGCATCGAGGACTGCGTTCACCGAATCGCGTGGAGAGAGATTTCCCATGCACTACGCTAGGCAACGAGGTTCATGAATTCTGTGAAACGGCCAACAGGAATTCAACGCTGACTTGGCCTTCTTGGCCCTGAGTATGTTGAGCGTTCGCTTGCGATGGTATGTGTCGGAAGATTACGAGTGGAGATATTCAGGTCAGCAACAGGCGTTCGACTCGGACCACTGCTTGTCGAACGTTTGAGTGCTGTTGTCTTTTTCTGAACCATTGCTTGTCGGCCTCTGTAGGCAACGGGACCGATCAATCGTTCGAGAGCAGGCGTGTCCGAATCCTCTTCTTTTGGCCTCTTCAGCCACCATCCTGATGACAGAATGGAAAGTTTACCTGGTCGATTTTTGGAGATTGAAAGCGCATTACGCTTCAGTCGTGATCGGATCGTTTTGTCGGAATCCTTGGGCAAACGTTCCGTCAACCAACCAGGAAGACCAATGTCCAAAACAACACCGTTGACTGTCACAAGGATACCAGACAGCAAGAGATGCGTTCCTACCGGAATGTTGTCTCGACTGGGTTTGACCTTCGAACGTTTCATCATTTTTTCATACTGAACCAAGGACAGTTTAGCTCTGTGTTTGATCTTCTTGCTTTGCTGACGGTTTAATCTGTGTATTCCAAATTGAAGAACAAACAACGTTACTGTGGCAACCGCACCCTCGGCAGCTCCATAAATGGAGTCGAGGCCAATACCTGCAACAATGAAAATCATTGGGAGCAAGAAGAATTGGACAACCCGATGAATAAGCGATGATGAATAACGTGGCGTCATGCCTCTGCGAACGGCTTCGTGATTCACAATCATTACATTGGCGTTGATGGCTTCATCAATTCCACCTTTTGTTGCCAAACCTGCTACTGGATTGACCGGAGGATCATCAAGCCATCGTCGTAAGGACTTTCCTAACTATAGAAATAATGAA
>JAAXIR010000069.1 GCA_012270265.1 Candidatus Poseidoniales archaeon | reverse complement strand
TTGCGCACCTTGCGTTCGCCGAGAATGGACGGACGTATGATGGTGGAAAACAGTGACCTGATCCCTTGAGGCGTCATCAAAACAGGGGTGTCTACGGGTTGTGTTTCAACTGAAATCGGATCTCGTGTCTTCTGAGCCCATTCAACAGCCATTGGGACGCAACTTGGAATGCCTTCCATGAGTTTTCGAGATGAGCAGCTCTCCCATGAACTCGTCATTTGTCCGTTTTCTTCGATCGAAACCTGAACGCCGAGACCATGCGATGTAGTGATGCCTGAGGCTTCAACGCCTTCACTCGAAAGCATCACACCTGCCTCTGCTCCGATGCCCACGCCTCCACCAATGACCATGGCCCGCTTGTCGAGCGATGCAACTTCGGAGATGATGGCATCGCCTTGCGTCAACAAATCTTCTGCAGAAAGGTTGAGAATGGCATCATCGCTCATGCCTTTAACGGGTGATGCATCCATGGCATTTGGAAGTGAAAAACCCTCGATCTGTGGGCTTGCTTTCGCAATGGAGAGTGCTTCGGAGACTGCATGCTCGGCTCCACTTGGGTCCACGAGGTGCGCATAGCCATAGCGACCGTCTTGCAGGACTCGAACGCCAAAACCTCCTTCTCCACCTCCTGACGCAAGAGAAATACGGCCTGCTTCAATATCGAGCGAACGTCCATATCCTTGAGAAGCAACGATTTCCCATTCTTGAATGCCTTGTGCTTCGCATTGTTTTGCAATCGACTGACATCCTTCGAGCAGTCGGTCAAGAGCGTCATCAGGGATCACGATTCATCCCACCAAGGCTTCTCGGATGCGCATGATTGGGCCACCATCACCGACTGGTACGGTTTGTCCTTTGCCGCAGAAACCAGGGCTTGCAAGTTTGGCATCCTTGGTCAATCCGTCTACATCGTTGAGAATTTGGAGTGTCAGGCCACTCACACTTACGTCACGAAGCGGTGTTGTAATCTCTCCATTTTCAATGAGATAAGCTTCCTGCGCTGCGAATTGGAACGAACCTCGGCCCGTATCGACCTGTCCGCCACGTGAACCACATGCGTAAACACCGTACTGGATGTCTTCTGCAAGTTCATCGATATCGGTGTAAGAGCCACACATGATCATCGTGTTCGACATGCGAACGAGTGGATGATGCAATCCGTCTTGAGCACGTGCACCAGCGTTTGGTTCAATGCCAAAGTGGTGGGCTGTTTCTCGATGGTTGAGGTAATCGGTAAGGATGCCATTCTTGATGAGTGTCTTCTCACGTACGTCCAGACCTTCGTCATCGATTGGATAGGCACCATAACCCCCTCGCATGGTTGGATCGTCGACAACAGTGACAATCTCGTTACCAATTTTCTGACCAAGTTTCCCAAAACCGCACGAATCACCAGCAGCCAAACTGTCTGCTTAACATGGATGACCAAGTGCTTCGTGGATGTAGACGCCAGTTAAATCACGGTCTGCAATGAGTGGAAGTTTTCCGCTCGGAGCACGCTCTGCTTTCAGCAATCGAAGTGCGGAGATTCGAGCGTGTTCGCCAAGGCCACCGAGATCGCAGGCTTCGATTAATTCGAGCCCACCTTCTCCTCCATGGCGCATTCTATAGGAAACAGGATCTCCTCCATCTCGTGCTGTAACCATTCCATTGACCATCGAACGTTGGAAGGACCACGTACGATCCATACCTTCTGTTGTGAGGAGTTCAGTGTGGAGGTGCTCATCGGACCAGCCACATGCGACGGAGATAATGCGATCATCGTCGTTTGCGGATGAATGAATGCTTTGCAGCATGTCCAATTTTGTTTGAAGGTCTGTGTTGCGGACGTCCTTCTTTGGTCGCCAGTGAATCTCGTCCTGAAGAACTGGAATCTCGGCGAGTTGAATCGGTTTTGAACCGCTTGGTCGTCGAGCAGCAACTGCTCGTGCAAGTTTGACTGTCGATTCAATTTCGTTTGGTATGTTGGAGATATCGGTTGTGGAATGAACGCCCCACGCCCCATCAGCTAGAATGCGGAGTGTGGCTCCGATTTCTTGCCCCGGCATCGCATGCTCCAGTTGACCGTCTTTCAGTCGAACAGACGATGTGGGCTCGGCCATCAGACGAATCGCTGCGTACGTTGCCCCGAAATCCATTGCTTGCTCAAGGGCATTGTTCATTCGAGTTCGGTCGAGATATTTGGTCGACCGACCGTGGTCCGGTGCATTCTGAGATTGGATGACCATGATTGGCCTTAGACTGGGTGGTGTTTGAAGTCTTTGCCTTGCTTACTGTTCCCATTTGGTCCAATCGTTGTCCTGTGAATTTCGAATGAAAAAGGAGCCGCCTCATTTAGGTTACTCGAGGTACGAGTGATTTTCCTCAGGGTTTACTTCTACACGCATTGCAGCAGCTGGTGTGCCTGCTGTAGTATCGCGCATAGCCACCTCTTCATCGAGGATGTCGAATCGCTCGTCAACACTCGTTGTGTTTGAAAGGCCAAAATAACCATCGCTTTGTGCGATGAATTGCAGTTCACTTGCATCTGCGGCGATGAGTTCATCGATGACAACAAGCAGCTTTTCTCGGGTTTCCTTCTTGATCTCGTTGTTCATGAAACGAGCAGTGAGATCTGCCTTGAGTTTGCGAACCTCTTCACGAAGTGTCTCAGGTTCAGCATAATATGTTTGAACCAAGGACTGCAGATACGTCAACTCGTTTTCTTCCTCACGGGAGAGGTTGTTGTTGTTACGGAAGACTTGCACCCAACGGAAGGCATCTGGAAGGATGGCAGCCGCTGCATTTGTTTGTAGAAGTGAAAAGATTGCAAGTAGAATCGCTCCGATTCCGACCGTTTGAACCATCTCTCCTGAGAAGAAACCGTCCTCTTCAGAACTGACACCATCGCCACCTGTACCGGTTAGGCTGAACGTGCATCCGAAGACATCCCCCAACGTGCCAAATGGTGTGTTGGGACAGTTGTCGAATTCGGCAGGCATACCGTCGCCATCGAAGTCGACTGGAAGTTCGATGAGGTCGAAGATGTTGGCAATTCCATCCCCATCAGAATCTGGGCATCCAAAGTAACCCATCATGGTGGATTTACCGCTTATTTGTGGACAGTAGTCCGACATGACTGCTCCAGCGACAAATTGGCCAATTCCAGACGCAGTTCGTTCATCATCCCAAGACGCGTTGCCCCAGTTGTCTCCATATCCATCGCCGTCGATATCACTCCATTGCGATGAAACCGTTGGGAAGAGATCTGGGTTGTTACCAGACGTGTTGTCTCCGTAGCCGTCACCATCCGCATCCAACCATTGTGTGGCATCCATCGGGAACTCATCCATGAGATCGACAACACCATCGTTGTCGCTATCGATGAAATTGTTGATGAATGGATGGCTGTCAGAATTATCTCCAATTCCATCGTTATCGGAATCTTTTGTTTCTGTTGCATAGATTGGGAATGCATCGTCATTATCACCAACCCCATCGCCATCGGAATCCATGGTTTCGTTGGCGTCAAATGGGAACATATCGGCGTTATCACCAGCACCATCGCCGTCGCTATCGATGTACTCGAAGGCGTTGTTAGGGAACATATCGGCATTATCGCCAACACCATCGTTGTCCGAATCCATGGTTTCATTCGGGTCATTCGGGAAGACATCTGCATTGTCACCGACGCCGTCACCGTCAGAATCTGTATCCTCATTCGGATCGAGTGGGAAATCGTCAGCGTTGTTCCCGACTCCATCACCATCGGTATCGAGTGTTTCCGTTGCATCGAGTGGGAATGCATCGCCATTGTCGCCTACGCCATCACCGTCTGTATCGTTCCATTCTCCAGCATCGGATGGAAAGGCATCACCCGTGTCGCTGTACCCATCTCCGTCTTGATCAGGGCAACCCAACGAGTCAATGGTTGATGTTCCTGCAACATCATCGCAATCATCGTCAACATTCAGAACGCCGTCCATATCGATGTCGTCCTGAGCGATGTAGAGATATGATACATTGAGGTCAAGCATAGCTCCGTTGTCGCCCCAGAGAGTGAGATCGACGGTCTCGTAGGTACTCCCTGCAGCTGGTGCAGTTACCTGAATGGTTGAATCATCGATCACTGTTGCAGTTACGTTACCATATTGGCCAAACTGAATGCTGACTTCACTCGTCTCGACAAGTCCTGCAGACATTGTAGCATATCGCAAATTCTTGTTGTCATAATCTGCATAGGCTGCATGGAGTTGGTGATTGTCATCGACCACCAATGCATTTGAACGACCGACATCAAGTCCTCCTGTTCCGTCGACGGTCATGCTTGACCATGAACCAGAAGCACTTCGTGTGGAATACAGAAGGTCGTCTGTACTTGACTTCCAATGGAGTACATGTGGGCGGTCAAGTGCATCGAGGTACAACGAGGTGTCGTCACCCGAGTCGCCAGTGATGCCGCCCTGGCTCCAAAGTGTTCCTGGATATCCCTCAGCGTAGCGTAGGCCATTAGCGTTCTTTTGTATGATGAATATGTCCCCATCCGACTTGACTTTTGTTTGGGTGTAATATCCCGGAGAGTTTGTATTCGAGTGTTGGTATTTATCCCAGGGCCCACTTTCGTTTGTGATGTAGTTGAAACGGCTGTTTCGATGGTCGCGGTAAGATACATGGACGGCATCGTTGTCATCGATGTCAATTGAAGGATAGCAACCGATCAAATCTGTTGATGTATCGAGCCCTATTTTGCTCCAGCCACTTCCGTCATCGTAGGCCATGTGAAGTCCTCCACAAACATAAGCAGGACTTGAGAACACGATGTGTGCTCGGTTTTGTGAATTCACTGCAATGCCAGTTCCGTAAGAATCGACATTGCTCGTTGTGTATGGAATTGACCAATCAGTGCCGTTGAAGTAGCGATAATGGAGGTAGTCTCCAGTCACCCAATGCGATACGTGAAGGTGGTCGTTGCTGTCAACGACCATCTCAACATCTCGATAATCCATGCTTCCTGAATTTGAAACAATGACAGATCGAGACCAAGATGTTCCATCGTAAACAGCGTGTTTGAGTTGATGTGTGTCGTAGTTGTAGTAGACAATGTGAATGTCACCGTTTGAGGTTACTGCAATGGCTTGGTCACCATAACCTCCTTGGACATAGTCGACAGTCGAAACGGTCCAAGAATGGGTCTGGCCATCGGTCGTGACGTTGTTGTAGGCAAGGCTGGAGAATCCTGAGCCAGTGATTGTAATCGTTTCACCACCTGTGGTCCAACCAGAGTTTGGACTGACAGAAATCACAGTGGATTCGGAAAGTTGTGGTTCTTGAGTTGAAGGCAATGAGGTAGGTTCAGTCGTCAACAACGGAGACGAAAAAACGGAAAGCAGGACAAAAACGACCAACCATGTTCGCATGTAAGGAACATCACAACGCCTGTCATAAACAATCTGTTACAGCGTTGTTACCCTTGGTATCAAGACTGTAACCTTTCAATTAAGAACGTCCTATGCAATATATCCACTGTGAGCGGAGAACCCAATCCAAATTGCGACCCGCTTTACGGGCGTGTCGATGCGCTTCTTGAGCAATTGACAAAGTCAAAATCGTTGCACATTTTGATGATTCTTGACCAAAAAAACCGGGCTCTGCGCTTCTCTGAAATCAAAGATCGAGTTGATGCATCGTCAACGACGGTATCTCGCCGGCTTGGTGAACTGATTGAGTTTGACCTGGTTGAACGCACTAAGACGAGCGAAGAATCGAAGACGCATGAATATGCAATTTCTGAATATGGAAAACAACTGAGTCCAATCATGCATGCGTTCTATGATTGGGTCAAGCGAAGGGATTCGGCTTGATTTACTGCGAACTGCTCACATCCGCTAGGAGGATGTGACCAATCAACGATGCTTCAATACGGCTTGCATCGATGGTTTCATCGAGCGAAATTCCGAGGTTCTTCGCTCCATCGAGATTGATTTCTAAGGATTCTGAGGTTTTGGAAAGGCCGAGCCCATTGAGAAGTTCGTTGGCTTCTTGATTAACGGTTTCTGAATTCATCGAAGTTGTCTGATCAGGAATATGGAGCAACCAACCAGATGTTGACTGGTTCTGTAAACCGGCT